>JAQBZS010000549.1 GCA_027622115.1 Planctomycetota bacterium
CTCCGGCCTCAGTTCTTGCCGGGGTTTAGCGAGGCCTCCAAAGGGTCAGACCCCTTTTTCAAATAGCTTCTAGGCGTCCTCGAAGAAAGGAATTCTGGCGAGTCAGCATGACGGTTCAATTAAACGGCCTAATTCCGCAACCGGCCCCTACGCGTCCCCGGTCGCGGCGATTTCCTGCAACGCGTTTGCGGCGACTTAAAGATCCGTGGTCGATGTGAATGGCCCGACGCTCAGTCGCACGGTGCCGCCTTGGTCAAAAGTGCCGATCGCGCGATGGGCTCCCGGCGCACAATGGAGTCCCGCGCGTGTCTGTACTTCGAAATTCTCGTCGAGAATGCCGGCCAAGATCTGCGGTTCGAATCCGTTGATGGCAACACTGACGACACCCACCCGCTGATTCGCGGCCGGACCGTACACGTGGATTCCCCGCGTTTTGCCTAGCATGTCCATCAATTGACCGGTCAGTTGCTCCTCGTGCTGTTGGATGGCCGCGATGCCGCGTTCATCCAGGTACTGCAGCGCGGCATCCAAACCGAAAAGTGCCGGGCCGTTGTGATTGCCGGATTCGTACTTGTCCGGGAGCGATTCAGGTTGTCGATCGTCTTCGCTTTTCGAACCGGTGCCGCCTTGTCGAATCGATCGCAGGCGTGCCTCAATCCCCGGTCGAATGTAAAGCAACCCCACACCCAGCGGCCCCAACAAGCCTTTGTGCCCCGCGCAGGCCACAAGATCCGCCGGCAGCTGTGACACGTCGATCGGCAGGTGGCCCGCGGTTTGAGCGGCGTCCACCAAGAACACCGCACCCGCCTCACGGGCGATTTCGCCGATGTCTTCGATCGGCTGGATCGTCCCGGTCACGTTCGACGCATGCGTGACGGCGACCAGCTTGGTGTTGTCTCGCATCGCGGCTCGAACGTCGTCCACGGCGACTCGTCCCTCGGCGTCGGCCGGTGCATAGCTGACTTCGACCTGCTGCCGGTCTCGCAAATCGCGTAAGGGCCTCAACACCGAGTTGTGTTCCATGACGGTCGTCACGACGTGATCGCCCGGCTGCAGCAGGCCGTGAATCGCCAGATTGAGGCTGTCCGTGCCGTTGAACGTGAAGATGATTCGATCCGGGCTCTCGGCACCCAACAGATCCGCGGCTCGCTTGCGGCAGCGAGTCACCACGGCCTGTGCATCCATCGCGTCTCGATAAGCGCCTCGACCCAACGACACACCGACTTGGCGATTGAAGCGGTCCACGGCTGCGTGGACGGAATCGGGCTTGGGGAAACTCGTGGCAGCGTTGTCCAAATAGATGCGACTCATGAAGCGGGTCCGCCCACCGAAATCAAATGCGAGAACGTGCGAATGAACATCGTCCCGCGAATCACCGCGGGCGAACTATGACTGGCTTCCAGGATCGGATTTGTTGCCAGCCGTTTGAACGCCGCCGCCGCCGCCAACACGATCATCTCGCCCTTCGTGGACGCACAATAGACGGCTTCTCCCACGGCAACAGGCGACGCATAGAAATTTCCACCAATCCGTTGCTTCCAGTGTTCCTTGCCGGTCAAGGCATCCACGCACGTGACGATGCCGTTGTCCGCCCACAAGAAGAGCAACCCGTTGACAACCAGCGGCGTGGTTGTCAGCGGAGCACCTCGATCGACGCGGTAGATTTCTCGGCCTTTCCCGGCGACCTTCGCGTCCGGTCGCACGGCCACGGTGTGCGTGGCATAACCGAGCCACCCGCAAGTTCCCAGCACCAAATCGCCATGCACAATCGGCGAACCGATCGACGTTTCGGTGTGTTTCTCGTCGAACACCGCAATCTCCCAATTCGTCCGACCACTCTTTGGATCGATCGCGGTGATGCCGTGTTTCCAATTCGAGAAAATCAGTTCGGGCGATCGACCGTTCGGAGCGTAAACACAGGGCGTCGAGTATGCGATTTGAGTGTTGCGTTCGACCTTCCATCGTTCCTGGCCCGTCATCCGATCCAACGCGATCAACGAACTCTGCCCCTCTTGTTCGTTCGGAACGATGAGCGTGTCGCCAAACACAATCGGCGAGACGCCAAATCCGTGACCGGTCTTGTAGGGGCCGACATCGGTTTGCCACACGAGAACCCCCGCGTGATCGACGGCCACCACTTTGTAGGCGTCTGGAGTGGCCCACGTGACGTAGACATGATTCGCATCAACGGTCGGAGTGGACGAGGCAAAGCTGTTCAACTGATGCTTGCGATGTGACTTGGACTCGAAAGTCTTGGTCCAAGTCGTGCGACCGGTGTCGGCGTCAATCGACGCAAGAATTCTGGCACCGGTCTGTTCATCACCGGACACGATGTAAAGTCGATCGCCCCAAGCCACTGGGCTGGCATGACCGACACCCGCCAGCTCGATCCGCCAGTTGAAGTCACCGGCCGCCCAACTCACCGGCACGGTCTTCGCCGCACTGACTCCGGCACCATTCGGCCCTCGAAAGCGAGTCCATTCCTGGCCACTCGCCTCAATTCCCGCTGCGGACATCAGGGCAAGTACGGCCAATATTCGATGTGCCAACATTCGAGATTCCTTGTATGACTGCTTGTCGATTTGAGGATTTGATATTTTCTGACGCGGAAGCCTTCGGGGAAGATCACTCTTCGCCAACCAGTTTATCCCGTGTGGGTAGCTTCGCGCAGAGCCCGACTCCGTGTCGCTTGGCGGACAATACGATCAAGAACTTACCCAATTCTCGACAACGCAGCGCCAGTCGATGCCAACAACGGGAAGCACAGAATCTCAAGCGCGGAATTTCAATGATTCAAGTCGCAGCCGCTCAATTTCGATGGAATCACGTGGAAGCAACCAGCCGAGTCAGGGTCTTGAACATCGAGACTTGGGTCCTGAGCCTGGTTTGTTATTTGCTCATGGCCTGTTGCGATTTTTCCATCGTCGCGGACGAACCGACTGAGTTCTCGCGGGTTGCTCCAATCTTCAAGAAGCACTGCCACGGCTGTCACGGACCCACGAAGTCGAAGGGGGACTTGCGGCTCGACACCCTGAATCCCGATCTCGTCGCGGGAAACGATGCAGACCAGTGGCGAGAAGTGCTCGACCGGCTCAACTTCGGCGACATGCCGCCGAAGACCGAACCGCCGCTCGCGATGAAAGATCGCGAATCGCTGACGCAATGGCTCGTTCAGGAGAGGCGGCGAGCGGATCGGGCGAAGAATCCCACCACCCACTTTCGGCGGCTGACTCGTCGCGAGTACGAACGATCCATGCAGGACTTGCTGGGACTGGATATCGCGTTCGGCAGCCGCCTGCCGGAAGACGGACGGACACGCGAGGGCTTTCGGAACAACGGCGAGATGCTGCGGATGTCGCCGCTGCAATACGAGATGTACCTGCAAATTGCCGATGAAGCTTTGGCCAAAGCCATTGTCAGCGGACCGCCACCCGTCGTGCATCGCTATCGTTTGAAACGCGGCGATCAACCAAACAGTCTCCACGTCACCTCGCTGCCCAAACCCGAGAATCGGGCGGGGGCATCCTTTGACTACGAAAAGGAAAAGCGGCCAGCCTTCCGCATTTGGAACAAGTCCGACGAGAAGAAGGAATCCGACGGGATTCTGCCGCCTTCGGCAATTCGGCGTTTTTCGGAAGCTGCCGTCAAACCGCCCGAGCATTGCCTGGCGATCGGGTTCCACGCCGCGTTTCGAACCGGAGAAGCGCTGGTTCGAATCCGTGCTGCCCGAGTCGACACGCCGGCGAACAAGGAAGCGAAATCGCGAGTCCCGTTACTCACGGTGGCGTTCGGTTGCACCAACCTGCATGGGGTCGAACTGACGACGGTGGGCGAACCACTGGTGATCGATCACGCTGACTTTCGCACCCACGAAGTGCGGGTGCGGATGGAGTCGATGCCGATCCCGAACATCAGCCCTCCCAGCGATCGCAACGCGGCGATCCTGGCGGTCTGGAACTCGGCCAAAACAATCAAAGGCGATGCGGATCCGCCGCGTCTCAAGATCGAGTGGATCGAACTGGAGACGCCCTTCCTCGAAACGTGGCCACCGTCGACGCACACGAACATTCTGTTCCCGAACGATCGTGACCTGGCCGAATCCGAGTACGTCCGCGAAGTCATCGGCCGGTTCGCCACGCGAGCCTATCGCCGACCGTTGGTCAGCAGCGAACTCGATCGGCTCATGAGGTATTGGAGCGAGACGCGAAAGAATTCGGATTCGCTGGAAGCCAGCCTACGAGACACGCTCGGCGTGGTGCTCAGCTCGCCGCAGTTCTTGGGGCTGGTGGCCAGTCGCTCGACGCCCGACGGCAGACAACAGTTGAACGACTACGAACTCGCGGCCCGGTTGTCGTATTTCTTGTGGAGCAGCATGCCTGACGAGCCGCTGGTCAAACTGGCCGAGACATCGCAATTGCAGAGCCCACATGTGTTGGCTGCGCAGACACGCCGCATGATTCGCGATCCGCGTGCTTGGGAGTTCATCGCACAATTTACCGAACAGTGGCTCGAACTGGATCGCCTGCAACGTGTGACCGTGGATCGCGGGCAGTATCCGAGTTTCAACGAAGAACTCTCGGCCGCGATGCGGATGGAGTCGCTGCACTTCTTCGGCGACGTACTCCGCAGCGAAGCGACTCTCTTCCAAATCCTCGACTCGGACTTTACCTACCTCAACGAATCGCTGGCCGAGCATTACGGCATCACCGGCGTGAACGGCCCACAATTTCGCCGAGTGAGTCTTGACGAGTCTCATCATCGAGGGGGCGTGCTGACGCATGCCAGCGTGCTCACCGGGACATCCGACGGACATGACGGTCACCCCATCAAGCGCGGAATGTGGCTGCTCGGCAACCTATTGGACCAGCGGCCTCCACCCCCGCCTCCGAATGTCCCCGAACTGGATCGGGCAGACCCCAAGGTTCGCGGCCTGACGATTCCTCAGGCACTGGCCGTTCATCGCGAATCAACAGCGTGCATGGGTTGCCATCGCAAGATCGACCCATGGGGTTTGGCCTTTGAAGAATACGACGCGATTGGTAACTGGCAGCGCGACGGAATCGGTGCCGAGTTGCGACGTCGACGCACGCAGCACCCAGTAGAATCACGGACCGAATTACCGGGCGGCGTGGAAGTGAACGGGATGAAGCAGTTGCAGGCGGAATTACTGCGCACCAGAAAGGATGACTTTCGACGGACGTTGTTGCGCAAAATGATGGCGTACGCGCTCGGCCGATCATTGACGCTGGCAGACCTCGAAGCGGCCGACTCGCTCGCCGCGACGCTCCGCGACCGTGGAGACCGAATGGGGACGCTGGTCGAATTGATTGTGGCCAGCGAGGTGTTTCAGTCGAAATGAATGAGATGGCACATTGGATCTTTGACCGTTTAACCCGAAGCCGGAAGCGACGGTGACGGCGCTTTTCTGCACCCCAACGCCGTCGCCTCCGGCTTTGGGTTAACTGACGCTGCCTCGCCGCAAGCAGACGCGGCAGTGGGATTCGCCGGAATTCCGAACTGGGATTTCTGGCGAAATCCACTAGAAGCTATCTGAAAAAGGGGTCTGACCCTTTGGAGG
>JAQBZS010000550.1 GCA_027622115.1 Planctomycetota bacterium
GAGGAAACGGTGGAGTGGCAGGCGCGCGAAACAGCGGTGATCGTCTGCGACATGTGGGCCGAGCACCCGTGCAAACTGGCGGAAGCCCGCGTAGCGCAGATGGCTCCGCGCATGAACGAGATCCTTTCACTCGCCCGCGATCATGGCGTGGCGATCATCCACGCGCCGAGCAGCGGAATGAAGCACTACGATAGCACGCCCTTCCGCGAGCGAATGCAGGCCGCCCGTCGTACCGAACCGCCCGTGCCGATCCAGCGCTGGTGCTACTTCGACAAGGAACGGGAAGGAACATGGCCGATCGTCGACGACATGGTGCGGGCGGAAGGGGCCGTCTCCGGCTGCGACGACCCCCTTCCGATCGCTCACCCGAACCATGATCGGCATGAACACCCGGCGATCAAAATCATCGGCCATGACGGCGTGAGCGACGACGGCCAGGAGATCTTTAACTTCCTCGAGCAGGAAGGGAGGAAGAACGTCGTGCTGATGGGCGTGCACACCAACATGTGCGTGCTGGGCCGCCCGTTCGGAATTCGGCAGCAGAAGTATCTCGGCCGGAATGTCGTACTCTGCCGCGACCTGACCGACGCTCTGTACGATCCCCGCGACAAACCGTTCGTCAGCCACGCGCGCGGCGTGGAACTAGTCATCGAGCACATCGAAGCGTACTGGTGCCCGTCGATCCTAGGCGACAGCCTGACCAAGGTCATTCCCGATAGTACGGACCCGATGTCGTCGGAAAGGCCGTAATAGAGACTGATTTTTAAACTTCACCTATTGATCAGGAGAATTCCATGCACGAATTTCGGTGGAAACTGAGTTACCGATTCGTCACTTGTTTCATCTCGATGGCCTTGGTGGTTCTCACGGGGATCGCTGTGGGGGCTGATGAGGCGGCGCCGCGGCCGATCAAGGTGCTGGGCGCGCGGCGGCTCCCCGATCAGGACATCGCGGCGGTGCGTACGCCGCTGGGTATTCCCAACGATTACAAGCCATGGATCACGCGGCTCGCAGGCGACAAGTTGCTGATGGTGGCCTTCTCGTTTGGCGGCGTCCCCAGCAACGAACTGCCGAAGGGCGAGCCGTATATGGAGCGTGCCGTCTTCTGGCGATCCGATGACGGCGGCAAGACTTGGCGACAGCGCGAAGAACATCCCGAGGTTCACGGCCGCGAATTCGCGTTGAACCGCCTCGCCGACGGCACGCTGCTCATGCCCTGTCATTTCCTGGACAACGACGCAGCGAACAAAGTCGGGTATACCCACAGCAAGCTGTTTCGTTCGACCGACGACGGAAATACTTGGTCCGAGACGCGAATCGGTCCGGAGGGATTTCCCGACAAAGCTCAAACTGCAACCGATTGGACCGTCTTCGAGATGCCCGATCCGGAGGCCCCGAGAAAGACCATCGCCCTGTTCGGCGTCAGCATGCAGGTGGGTCGCGAGAACTCTCCGAAGGTGGTACGCATTTGGCGATCGCGAGACAGCGGCGAGAACTGGGACAAGTCATTGCACCCAGACACGGTCGGCTGGATTGACGTGGACGGTTTCTTCTCGCAATCGACCACCTATCGGGCCAGATCGGGCAAACTGCTGCACGTCGTGCGCGTGGATGCCACCGGCCCGCACTGGCAGGTCCCCGATCTTAAGTCCGCCGGAAAAGAGGGGGGCGATCAGGCGGATCGGATGATGCTCTGGGCCTCGACCGACAACGGCACCCACTGGGGGCGGCACGGCCAGCACGGCACGTTCGGAGCCGGTGGCGAAATGTACCCGCGTTTCTTGCGTCTGGCGGACAACCGGTTGCTGCTGACCTTCACCGTGCGCAGCAGTTCGACCGACGGCCACGCACTGGGCCTGCGAGCGATCATCAGCCACGACGACGGCGAGACATGGAATTTCCAAACCGACCGCCTTGTGATCGACGACAAAAACGTAGGCCCGAGCGGCGGAGGCTTCGGCAACACGGTGCAGAACCCAGATGGTTCACTCGTGTCGTGTTACAGCTATCGGGGCTCCGACAACAAGACCCACATCGAGGCGGTCCGCTGGACGCTGGCTAGAACAAAGTCCGAAAACGGAAAATAGAAGTGGTGCAGGAAGCAACATGGAAACGCAACACACAGAGGTCGAAACTCTCACTCCACGTCCGCAGCGATTGATTCGTGCGTGCCGTTGGTGAAAGCCGGTGGACATTCTGTGTGGCATGTCTGCGGCTACGGTAGGGCTGATCGCCGCTCAGGGTTCGCCGGACACAATCTCCTCAACGTCCTCAATCATGCCGGTATTGATTACGAGGAATTTGGGAAGATCGTCGAAAACAAGAACACGTTCGGCGGCGGAATGACGCTCTTCAGCAAGAAGTCTAGCACCGCGTATTCTGGTGGGTTCGTCAGTTTTTTTATTAGTTCCCTGAGTTGCGTTTTCCGATAAATCACGACTGAGAAACATCACACAATTAAAACATACACGGCGCACTTGTCGCTGGATTTGTCGCTCTCGTGGTCATCCCGCATGCGGGATGCCTTGCCGGAATGCTTCGTCTTTGGGCTCGTGACGACTAGGCGTTTAGCAGGCAATTCCACTACTGCTGCTGCAGATACTCTTCCACCAGCTGGGCCTTGCGAAGCAGGTACGGGATAAACTGTTCGTTGGATTCCGCAAACCGACCGAGTGCTTTCATATTGCCGACGAACTCTTCCGAAAATCGCAGGTGTTCCTGATCACGCCAACTTTGACCCAGATGACTCAGTTGACCTGCGACTGCGGCCGTCTTTTCATTGAGTTCTTCATTGAAGCGCCGCAGCATTTGCGCGAATCGGCGAAGTTCTCCCGGATCGACAATGGCTTGTGTCATAGTGAATCGGCTTTCGAAAGTTTGGTTGAGTGAAGATACGGATTGATTCGCGATCTCAGGTTGGATCCGGAGGCGATGTCGCGCCGCTCGGCGATACGCACGTGTCACTATCAACGGGACAACCACATTGTCGCGCGGGCAATTTCAGTCAGCGGAACGTCTGAGTTAAGTTGCTGACGACCACGGCTCACAAACGCTAAAAACTGAGAGATCTCCGCTACGGATTCGCAGTTTAGATAGAACTCCGGCATTTTACTGTACCGTCATCAGCCAAGCGATTAAATCGGCCATGGACTGGGTATCCAGATTTTTTTCTAGACCTTCTGGCATGAGTGAACGCCCAGTGTCACGGAGCGCCTCAATGTCACTTCGCAGCACGCTCGTTTCTTTGGCTTCAGCTCGACGAAACGTCAGGATGCTGGCAGATTCGGCGATAAGCACTCCGTTGTGCGTCTGTCCGTCAGTGGTCACAGCAATATAGTCTCGCCACGCAGGATTGACTTCCCGATTGGGGTCGAGCACATTCGTCAGGATAGCTTCCGCGCCACGATTTTTCATGGTGGCCAGATTTGGGCCGACCTGATACCCGACTTTCCCGATCTGATGACAGGCCGCACAATTCTGTTTGAACAACGCCGCACCCTTGACTAAATCCGGCTTCAACGTCAGCGCGACCTGATACGAACGCAGCACGTCGTCGCGAGTGGAACTGGTCATGGTCCCGAGTAATTTGATCGCGCGAGAACGCACGGCATCATCCGGCACGCTCGCCAAACGTTGTAAGTCGGAAGGACTCAACGTGGTCGGGGGAATGCGGCCAGCAGACATGGCATCTAGCAGCAGGACGGCCCATGACGTGCGGCCCAACAGTCCATCTCGCACACGTTCGGCAAGTTTCGGCGATAATCCCGACCATCGATCCAAGAGTTGCAACGCCACTTCTTCATCCGAAAACCGCAACAACGTCGCTAACGCCGCGTCCTGCAAAGTTGGCGGTTGTGTGGATTCGAGCGAACTTAGCAATAGTCCACCGTCTGTCGCAAATGACGACAGACTGAACGTACTCATCGCCGCTGCCCGCTGCTCATCGGAAAGACTTACATTCACCGCATTTGTGCGAGCTGACTCCAGTAACTGTTTAGACAATTGCGCGAAAGACGGGCTACTTTGAGCAAGCTTACTCCCCCCGAACACCGCCTGCAACAACTTGACTTGTAACGCAGGGTTATCGTGCTGAGCGGCGATTACGGCAGCGATCTTTATCCAACTCGCGTCGTCTGAAGTTCTCCGCGCCACAAGATCCGCAAGTTCAAGCAATGCTACGCTGCCGACTGGCGAGGCGGCGTCAGACGTAGCCGCAAGTGATGCGAAGGCGGCTTCTGCTTCGGCGCCCAAGGAGGTAAACACGGCCGTCCGAATCCAGCGATCCTGACCGGACTTCGCCAAGAGTTGCAGCAACGCTGCCTGTCGGATGGCAGAAGGTGGGAACTCACCAAGCGAAAATGCCAGTTGCATTTTGACGCGGGCATTTTCATCGTCAGTCATGGTGGCTAGCGTGGATAGCAAGTCTATCGATGAAACGTGTTCTTCGGCCGCCAACACTGCACGCTCACGCACGCCGGCTACCGCATCCCTTAGTCCGACGAGCACATCTTCGGGTGTGAGAGCGTTCAATCCATCGAGGCTTCCAATCGCGTGAAATCTTCCCAACCCCGATGACGAATTCCTGAGCAGTTGGCGGATCCCAGCAACGGCCGACGCATCCTGGCGTTCGAAGATTACTCTTGATGCCGTATCGCGATGCCATGCGTTAGGATGAGCGAGAAGTGCGACGAGTTCGGCAGTGGTGGCTTGGCTGAGATGCGGCACAGGCCGCGGTTTCCAGCCTGTCGGGGCGATTCGATAAAGGCGTCCGCGATCCCTACCGCTCGTCAGATCCAGATGCTTCTTGATTTCCGGTGGCAGACTCGCAGGATGCTCAATCACTTCACGACACATGTCCAGAATCTGAAGACAGCCGTCCGGCGCGTTTGCAAACTGCACAGGACGAAACCAAATGTCTTCTGATGCCACCAATTCGCGACCTTCGTCCATGCGATTGGCTGTCCAAATTACCCCGTCGGGCGTCAGGCGTTTGCGATGGACGATGTTACTGCCGACATCACCCACAATGGCCAGTCCCTGCGCTTCCTTCGGCCATGCGTCACCACGATAAATCGTAATCCCGGTGGCCCCGGTAAAGTAACCAGCCGGCTGGCCGCCACCTTCGACAAGTCCCTTCGAAAGCCCCGACGCACGCAGGCGAGTTCTTACAATTCGCCAAGGCTCGACAGGGCTGATGCGAAACACGGGCGCCTGTCCGCCGTCTACGGCAATGCTGACACGAGCCGGTGCGGCAGATGTCAACGGCCCACGAGACAGATAGTGGTCGCGATACACAATCATTTGCGCATGATCGCTGTTGGAACTCACGAAACGATGACCCCAGTCGTCAAAGCACATTCCGTGTTGACCGCCACCCGTTTCCGCGCGGAGTTCCAATGTCTTCGGATCAAACGAAAAGTCACGACCGCGACATGGCAATGCCGCACGATCGGGATGCTTCGGGCTAGTAATCGAACCACCGACGGTGCTTGCAGAACCGTAAATCCGATTGTCCGGCCCCCAATGAAAACTATTGATCAGCCCCTGCACATTGGAGCGTTCAAAACCAGTGAAG
>JAQBZS010000551.1 GCA_027622115.1 Planctomycetota bacterium
ACGCGGCGGACAATTTGGCTTGATCGTCACCTGCTGCCTTCATCGAGTTCTTGCCCAACGCGTGCGACCCATTTCGCCCATCACGACAACCAGCGTGGATTCCAGCAAGCCGCGTTCCTCCAGATCGTCAATCAGCGCGCTGTAGTTTTGGTCGAGCGTTGGCAGGTTGAAGTTCTTCAGCAGCTTGAAATTGTTCGAATGCGTGTCCCACTGCCCGGCACCGACCTTTCCGTTTAGCTGTGATTCAGTGGTCACGCCAATGAATCGCGTACCTGCTTCCACCAGCCTCCGTGCTGTGAGCATGCACGACCCGAACAGATTGCGACCGTATCGATTGCGGTTCGCGTCGGACTCTTGCGAAAGATCAAACGCATCGCGCGTCTTGTTCGAGGTCAACAAGTTCATCGCGGTCTGCTGATATTGGCTCAGCGTGTCGGTGCCTTTCGTCGCGTCGAACGACTTGCGGGCGTCGTCAAGTTGGCTCAGCAGGCTGCGGCGGCGATCGAGCCGATTGACATTGATTTCGGGCAAGCCGTCGATGGCCGGCAGGATCGGATCGGCAAACGGAACGGGCGGATTGATGTAAGCACTCTTGCCCTCAATTGAGCCGTTGAATCTCGGCGAATACGAGGTAAACAGCGGGTCGTATTGTCGACCGAGAAACCCGCCGTACGGACCCGCCCGGTGTTTGGATTGGCTGTGACCGGGAAACGCGGGCATCCACACGAACGGCGGCGCGTCCGCTGACTTCAGACCAGCGTATTGCATGACCGAGCCGATGCAGGGGTGGTCCGTGGGCTTGGCCACGTTGTTGACAATCACCGGGCCGGAATAGCCGGTCAGCATGTTGTAGGGGCTATGCGTGTTGTAAAGATGCGTGTGTGTCCGAATCAGCGACGACAAGTGCATCCGCTGGGCGGTCCGCGGCAGGTGTTCGGAGATCTGCAAACCCTCGAGGCTGGTGTCGATGGGCAAGAATTCGCCACGGATTTCGACAGGGGCTTTGGGCTTCAGATCGAACATGTCGAGATGGCTCGGGCCGCCGATCAGATTGACGAGGATCACTGATTTCGCGGGACCACCTTGTGTTTGGCCGGATTCCGCGTGCAGCAAAGCGGGAATCGTCAGGCCCAGCGAAGAAATCGCCCCAACTTGCATCAACTCGCGGCGAGTCACCCCATCACACAATCGCGAGCCATGACCAGACACGGTGAGCATTACGAGATCTCCTCAACCGGCTTTGAACAGCGGAAGGGCAAGCCGACGCATCATCGAATGTCGATATGTTACTGCACCACGCTGGCGATGAGCACCCCTGATTCCGACAAGCCTCGCGGCATCGTCGGCCCACCACCCAAACGACGAAATCACACGCTGACGCCAATGACCGACGACGGATGCTCAAGAAGCGAGTAAGTCGATTCTGGATGCAGTGCGCTCTCAACTGCAATCCGCCGTTCCCGACCTCCCCGCCACACAGCTCGACGAGCTGATCGAACACATCCGCTGGCCGCCCTCACCGCCGCGAATGACGGCGAATAGAATTACGATGGTTCGTGCATAATTCTCCGGCGAGAGGGTCCGCGAATCGAAGAGAACGTGGCCCGGCTGCTGCATTGCTATTCCAAAGTGCAGGAAATACTCGACGAACTCGACCACCAGTATCCCCTGTAAGCCAAACCGGCGGCGTGGTTCCTTCGACCGGACAAAAACTCGATCCAACCGCATTTGGATGAATTGCTGGGTCCGATAAACGGTGTGGAAAGATCAAGAGACAAGACGGAAAACACCGAGGGCGCCAAGGTCGCCACGTAGTTTTCTCCGCGATCTTCGCACTCCCACCGTTTACACTTGCCGGAGTCTGCACTCGTGAATGGAACACTTGCCGTCATTCTGGCGTTGTACTTGCTCGGTCTGCTGGCTCTCAGCGTCTTTGCGAGTCGCCGCATCTCGAACGAAGAGGACTACGTCGTCGCGGGCCGGAAACTTCCGCTGTGGTTGGCCTGGGGCACGCTGCTCGCCACGTGGTTTGGTGCCGCGACCATGCTGGGTGCCGCCGAAGCCGCCAGATCCGCAGGCGTCCGAGCCACGGTGCTCGATCCGTTCGCTTCCGGGATAGCGCTGATCATCGCCGGAGTTTGCTTTGCTCGGCCGCTATGGGACATGAAACTCCTGACGATGGGAGACTTTTACGGTCGCGTGTACGGGAAACGGGCGGAACTGCTGGCGTCGTGCGTCTTGGTGCCTGGGTACTTCGGCTGGATCGGGGCTCAGTTCGTCGCGCTGGGGGGATTGCAGGAGACGTTTTTCGACATCCCGGCGGACTGGGGCATTTTGATCGGTGCGGTCTTCATTCTGGTCTACACGCTGTTCGGCGGCATGTGGTCCGTGACCCTGACGGACACCCTGCAACTGGCCGTGCTGCTGGTCGGCGTTGTCGTTTTGGGGCACAGCGTCTTCAGCCACCTGGGTGACGGAGCCGCCGTGGACGGCATCGGCGTGGTGTTTCGCCAAACCGAACCGGAATTCCTGACGCTGCTGCCCGAAGCCGGGCTCGTCGCATCGCTGGCGTGGACCGCGACGCTATGCAGCGGATTCTTCGGCAACGTCCCCGGTCAAGATCTGATGCAGCGCGTGTTTTCGTGCCGCGATGCGCCGACGGCTCAACGGGCTTGCGTGCTGGCGGGCGTGGTCTATTTGACGTTTGGACTGATTCCCGTCGGCATAGGGTTGGCCTCGAGAATCCTCGTGCCGGACGACGCCGACGGAGCCATTCTGGGCATCCTGGCTCGGCAGTTTCTCACACCAACCCTGACGGCGGTGTTCGTGGTCTCGCTGGTGTCGATCATCATCTCGACCGCCACGAGCGCGGTGTTGGCCCCGGCGACAATTCTGGGACACAACCTGCTGGGTCGGCTGCCGGTCTTCACCACGCGGAAACTGTTGATCGAGCGATTGGCGGTGGTCATCACGGTGACCGGCGGCGTGGTGATGGCGTTCTCGGGAGACACAATTCTCGGACTGCTCGAAACATCGTTGGCCACGGTCTTGGTGGGCTTGTTCGTGCCACTGGTCATGGGTCTGTACGGGAAGCCGCGAGGCGAAATTTCGGGACTGCTTTCGATTGCCTGCGGTGCGGTCGCGTGGCTGGGCCGAGAATTGCTCGAAGGCTTGTGGCTCCCCATGGACGCGTCCGCAGCGGAAAGCGGAGTCCGCTATCCGGACTTTGTCGCCGCCGAGTTTCCAGGCGTTGTCGGACAAGCGTTGTTCGCGATCGTGGTGTTTCCGTCGGCGATTGTGGGAGTCGTTGCGAGTTTTGTCGGGTATTTTGGGGGACAATTCATTCTGCGGTCGCGTGAGGCTCCTTGAATCCATCGAACCCAAATCACCGCGAGTCGCGACCGGGAAAGCGGCAATCGAGTGGTTTCCAGCCCTGCAATGGCGTATTAAGACAAGGTGCCGCTAGTCGTTCGTCTTTTCAGGGCAAGCCTGGTTGGGAGTCTCGAGGCCCTTTCGCGACGAATCTTTCGAAATGGACAGCTTTAACAAGGAGCCCCGATGCCCGCACAAGATCCCATGACCAAGTCCACTGCGGACTACGCTGAGTTGATCGAACGAATCAGCCTTCCTGATTCGCCCGTCGGAATCGACGCGAAGCTCACCCACGCGATCATTATCGATTATCTGCAGCAGATTACGGCTCGACTGGACGCTGTCGAAAACCGACTGGCCGAAACGACGAGTCCGCAATGATCGCTATTCAGATTTCGTCGGCATGCCACTGCGAGCGAAAGAAGTCTTCGGCTCGATTCAGTTGGGCCGCGCGACCAATTCAAAGCCCTTGGCGAAGGCCGCATTGTTGAACAGCAATTGCATCTGCTCGTCCCCATTGGCCTTTGTCGCTTTGGTTTTGCAACCGCCGCAACACAACGGAACGTCGGCTCCGGCGACTTTGATCGTAAACTTGGGGTTCAGCTTTCGACCAGTGAAGAGACACACGGTGCCTCGAACTTGCCCGGTCAGCAACATCTGGTGATTTGCGATCGCCGAATTCGCCGTCAGGTTGTTGGTGAATTCCGATCGGCATCCCACACAGCAAAAGTACAACTTGCCGCCCTTGAAGTTCATCGTGAATTTAGAAATCGCCGGTTCGCCGGACATCAGACACTTAATGCCGACCAGTTGAACGTTGGCCGGTTGCTTCGAAGTGATCGGCAACGGTGCCGTTTCGGCTCGACCGCGAATTCGATTCAACAAGCGAACGCGCTGGGCGAATTCCGGTTCGAGTTCCAGCACCAGCTTGTATTGCTGAATCGCCAGCGGCCGCTTCGAGATATCCCACAACGCGTCGCCCAGCGTCAGATGCAGCCGAGCCGAGAGTGGGTTCAAATCCACGGACTTTTGCAGGAAGGCGATGTATTGCTCGTTGTCGCCCCGTTGATGATGGCGATTCGCGACCGTGACATAGGCCTCGCTCAACGTGGCTCTGTAGACGTCCGGGTCGGCTTCGATCGCTTTCTTCAGCCGAGCGATGTAGTTGTCGAAATCGTCCAGGCCGAGTGCCGTTTCCGCCCATTGCGACCAGAACAGTCCCAAGTTCTCCTTCGGCACGACTTCTTGAAGGGCCTTGTAAACTGCGTCGGCTTTTTCGAATTCGTGCGAACTGAGCCAGACGTTGGCTTCCAGGAATCGGATTTCGAAGATGTCGATGCCCAGCTTCTGAGCCTTCGCCACTTGGAAGGCGGCCGACTGCGAACCGGTCACGTAGAACGTGTCTTTCTTGCCGGGAACCGATTCCAGCAAATACAGATTGTTGCTGATTTGTCCGGCCTTGCCACCAATGACTTCGGCCGTGGTGATGTTGCCGAGGTAGTTGTGCAGATTGAAATAGACACTCGCCAGCTTGAAATGAAACACGCCGGACGACATGCCCAACTGACTGGCTCGTTCATAAGACGCCGCTGACTTGGCGAAGCGCTTTTGGGCCAAGTAAATGTTCCCCAACTGATAGTGGTCGTCTCGGTTTTGACCGTTAAGTTTCACCGCTTCTTCGAAGTGTTTCCGAGATTCGTTGAAGTCTTCCTTTTCGTAATAGGCTTCGCCCAGCAAGTGATACAGCGGATACACGTGCTTGAGTTTGAGCAGCGGCTTGAGAATGGCGATAACTCGGTCGGGCTTCTTTTGCGGTGTCAGCAACTCGGCGAGTTCCATGCCGGCTTCGACGTGGTCGGCGTTTGACTTGAGCACCTCTTCCAGCACGACCGTCGCCTTTTCGTCTTGTTCGACGGTGCGATACGCCTTGGCCAGCAGCAATTGATAGCCGGTCTTGGTACCGTTCATCTTCACGGCTTTTTCGAGTTGCGCGATCGCTTCCGAATGCTTGCCCTGGAAATACAGCTTGCGAGCGTCTTGATAGAGTTGCTCGGCCACTTTGGCTTCGGCTTGAGAAACTCCCGCTGACTTCGCTTCGCTCTTGGGCGGTGCCGATTTCTTGGGTTCTTGCGCGAATGCCACGCCAAACAGCATGAGCAATGTCGCGGATGCGAGAATGCGATTG
>JAQBZS010000552.1 GCA_027622115.1 Planctomycetota bacterium
GACACGTACGACATCGTGCTCACATCGGCTCCCACCGCGGACGTGACGGTGACGGCTTCGGCCGACCCCACGAAGACCAGTGGCGACTTCGAAACGGCGGTTGACAAAGAAGGCAATGACACGCAGAGCGAAGTTCAGATCATCACTGGCGATTCGACGATCGACTTCACGCTGCAATTTGCCGGCGTAGGCGACGGCGCCACTCCGGAAGCCGTCACGATCTCGGCGGCCAACAATTCGGCATCCAATGTGCAAACGGCGTTGGAATCGATGAGCAACATCGGTTCGGGCAACGTGAGCGTCAGCGGGAGTGCAGGCAAATGGACGGTGATATTCCAAGGGGATCTGGCCAACACGAATGTGCCACGGATTCTGGCCAGCGCGTTCCGCACCGATCCGCAAGTGCAGCTTTCCACGACGTCGCTCACCTTCACGGCAGACAACTGGGACACACCGCAAACCGTGGTGGTGTTGGCGATCGATGATGCCTTCGTCGACGGCGGCGAGATTAAAGAGTTCACTTCCCGCAATGTGCTCAACGACATCCGTGGTCCGGTCAACATCATCGGCGGCGTGGGCGACGGGACGAACACCCTGGTCTTCGGAGTTGGGCTACCGGACGAAGACCAGAACGATCCTGACGTGGCGGCCACGGTCTCTGAAATCGATGACGATGACTCAGTCGACCGCATCATCTTCAACAACAATGGCAGCAAGGCCGACAACACGGGCGTGTTCACCAACGGGCTTGTGCAGGGCATGAGCATGGGGCCGGACCTGGTGCTGCGGGGCGAACTGGTCAACGGCGGTGTGACGTATACCGAGATCGAAGAAATCGTGGTGAACTCGGGCATCGGCGACGATCAGTTCAACGTCCTGCAAACGACCGCCAACTTGACGATCAACGGCAATGACGGCGACGACACAACCACAGCCGGATCGGCGGCACCAAGCACTACCAGTGGGACCGTGAACAATATCGGCGGCGGTTTCACACTGGAGTTCGACGGCGAGACGACGGCGCTGATCAACGGCGGCGCCAGTGCCGAAGACGTGCAAGCCGCCCTGGAAGCGCTGTCGACCATTGGCAGCGGGAATGTGTCGGTTGCTGGCGGACGCGGCAGTTGGGTCGTCACCTTCCAGAATGACCTGGCCGGCACGGACGTCAGCGAGCTGAAGCCTGCGACGAGCGCCGGGCTCGCGCTGCCGTTTGTCGTGGTCCAAACACGCACGGACGGATCGAAGGCGAACGAAGTCCAAACCGTAGCCACCGGTCGTTACGAAGGAGATTTCACGCTCTCGTTCGACGGGGAAACCACATCGGCTCTCTCCAACGTGTCGACGGCTTCCAGCGTCCAGTCCGCCCTCGAATCGCTGCCTAACATCGGTGCAGGCAACGTGGAAGTGACCGGCGAGCCTGGTGAGTGGACCGTGATCTTCGTGAACGACCTGGGGTACGTTGGTGTGTCCGAACTGACCGCCACACAGTCCACGCCAAACAGCCAACGCCCCATCACCATCACGACCACGATACCTGGCCAGACGACGAACGAATCGCAGCACGTTGCAACGGATACGTCGTTTGGTGAATTCGTTTTGAAGTACGGCAATGAAACGACGGCCGTGTTGAACCACCAAACGACGCCGGCCGAACTGCAAGCGGCATTGGAGGCACTGTCCGGCATCGGCGCAGGCAATGTCAGCGTGTCGGGCACGGCTGGCGATTGGGTGATCACGTTCCAAGGCAGCTTTGCGAACGTTGACGTTCAGCCACTCGTTCCCCTGACCACCGACGGGGCCGCGTTGCCGTCCCGGCTGTTGTCGACCACGTTGAATGGCGGCAACGGTTCGAATGAAGTCCAGGCGCTCGAACTGTTCCTTGACGATTTCGTGTTGCGGTTCGGTGGTGAAGTGACCGAGTCGCTTGAACCCACGGCCACCGCTGCACAAGTCGAACTGGCTCTCGAATCGTTGTCCGGTATCGACGACGGTGATGTCGTGGTGTCCGAAACCGATGGCGTGTGGACGGTGGAATTCACCGGCGAATTGGCGGGCCAGAACATTCAACAGATCGTTGTCGATTCGGCATCGGGACTGGCGCTGCCGTCTGGTCCGTACCACCATCCCCGGTGTGACGCAGTCCAGCACGGCGGCGGCAGTCAACGAGAAGCAAGACATCACGCGGGAAGTTTTTGACGGGCAGTTCACGCTGACCTTCGTGGACGCGTCGAACACTTCGGCGACGACAACCGCGCTCGACCGCGCCTCGACACCGGGGCAAGTGGAAGACGCGCTGGAAGCACTCTCGAACATCGGCGTCGGCAACGTGGTTGTGACCGGGACGTCTGCGGCGTGGATCGTCGAGTTTCAAGGCGCGCTGGCCGATACGAACTTCAACCGCATGACCATCAACCCGACCGTCAGCGGCGCGACGGCGATCGCCAAAGCCACCACGCTGAAGAACGGTCAACCGGACGACACCTCGCTGTCCGGCGACCAGTCCGCCAACGAACAACAAGCCATCACGGTCTATGCCGGCCTGGTCACGTTTAACGGAGACGACGGCACCGACACGTTCAACGTGATCGACATCGACGACACGGAAGACAACATCGCGCGACTCGACAGCAGCCGCATTTCCGGGTTGGACATGACGCTGGGAGTTGCGTTCAACGACAGCACGCTTGAACAACTCAATCTTGAAATGGGCAGCGGCAACGACACGCTGAACATCAATGGGAACAGCGCGGCCGGGAACAACATCAACACCGGAACCGGCAACGACACGGTCAACGTGCAATTCGGGCTGGTCAATGACCAGTCCGCCGCGTCAATCACCAGCCCGGTCAACCTGACGGACACGCAAGGCACGAACTCACTTTCGATTACCGGCACCAGTCTGGCGGACACAATCACAATCTCGGCCACGCAGGTGTCTCGGTCGAACACTCCGGATGAAGTGGTCAACTTCACTTCGTCATTCACGACGATCACAGCGAACGGCGGCGATTCCGCCGACACGTTCAATGTCTCGCCGTCGACGACCGCCGAGATCACGATTGACGGCGGAGGCCCGGACTTCGGTGGTGGATCGCAGTCGCGAGACCAACTGAACTTCGACCCACTCGGCAACCCGGCGAAGCTCGAGGGCCGCACGATCACGACCGACGGCGGCTCACCGGTCCGGCCGGTGACGATCAACGGGTTTGAACAAGTCTCGGTCGCGTCGGGCGGCAATCCCGTGGCTCAGCCGGCCAACTCGCACTTTGATTTCGGGACCAGTTCGTCTCCGTTGACTGCTGGCTACATCCGAGTCCCGGTTACCACATACAGCAGCAGTCTGGGGTATGGCTGGACGAGCACGACGGGTCTGGAAGGCTTCGACGAGACGGTTCCTCCAAGTGGCGACGTGAGCAGCCTCACCCGCGACGGCATCCAGGGCACCAACCACACGTTTCAAGTGGACCTGGCCAACGGCGAATACCTCGTGCGGGTTGTCATGGGCCGCACCCTGCATTCGTTCGACAACATGCAGGTTTACAACGCGGATAACAGCCGCCTGTTGCTCGACGACTTGGACACCAGCAATTCGTTTGTTGTCCGCAGCGCGTTGGTCCAGGTGACTGACGGGTCGCTCAATCTCCGATTCACGGACTCGGATGGCGCCGATCCCAGCAGCAACCAGACGAAGAAACAGTTCGCGGTGCTGGCGTTAGAGATCGCACCAGCCGTATTCAGCACGATTGGGATTCCCCCGCAGCCATCGCGAGTCGCCAACGGCGTGTCCGAAGACACCATCACTGGTTATGGCGCCACGCCGGGCTCGGTTGTGTCAATCACGGCGTCGTCGGGAACGATCATCACACCGGACCTGTCAAGCCGCTTCGAGGGCACACAGGTTGCGGCTAATGCAAACGGCGAGTTCACCTTCACGATCCGGCGGCCGTTTGCGTCTGGAGATTCTTCGCTGCTGTTCGAGGAACTGACGACGGCTGGCCGAGGGGCCGCGGTGATTTCATATGCCAGTGACCCCATTCGCTACTTTGACTTCAACAGCGGCAACTCGCCAACCGAAGCCCCGGAACGTTCGGCCTCGTTTGTCTCTGGTGTGATCGGCGTGCAACCGTCCGACGTGTTCTCCGCCTCGCGCAGTTACGGCTGGGATACGGCCATTGGCGGACAGAAACGCAACTTCACCTCGCGACTGCCGATGGGCGCCCTGCGGACCGACTATCACTTCAGTGACCAGGACCACACGTTCTCCGCTTCAGTCGGGAACCAGGAGTACCGGGTGTCGTTGATCGCCGGTGACTTCCAATCCACAAGACAATTCGTGTTCCCGATCGACGCCGAGAACGGCGGCCATTTGGAAACATTGACCGTGCCGCCGCAGACCTTCGTCGTTTTGCATTTTGATGTCGAAGTGAGTGACGGCCGGTTGGACCTCCGGTTCGGGGATCCCACGGCAGGCTCGCAGCAGTGGCTGGTTAACGGGCTTTACATGCGGCCGGTGTCCAGCGTGGGTGCAATCAATTTCACAGCACTTGGGGACAAGACTGCGGACGGCCAGACCGTGATCACCGTGTCGGCCAGCAGCAGTTTGCCCGCCGGGACTCCGGTGACGGTCAGCAGTTCGCTCGGCACAATCGCGACTGACGACGCGATCACCAACATCGCCGGCCATCAATTGCTGGTGGGATCGGGTGGCACGATTTCGTTCGATCTGATCAGCCCGACTGCCGCGGGAGTGCCGACACTGACCGCCACCGCGCTGGACGGGTCCGCATCGGGCACAGTGACGTACGCAGCCACGCTCCAATTTGTGGCTGCGGCAAGTCTCCGTTTCGACTTTGATCACACCACCAGTTCGACACAAACCGGTTACCTCCCGGTGCTTGGCAACCAACTCTTCGCAAGTGGTCTGGGCTACGGATGGAGTGAGACGGTGGAGAGCGCGACGCGTAACGCATTTGGTACGGAGGCGCGCCGCCGTGATTTCCACTTCGAACATCGCCCCCGTACGTTCTCGGTTGAAGTCCCCAATGGCGACTACATCGTCTCGGTCATGCTGGGTGATTGGGACTCGGCCGCGATCTACGACAACATGCAGGTCACCGTCGAAGAGACCGCACAGGAAGTGACAGCCCGAGACCAGGTGTTCCAGTCACTGGTGTTCGACGTCACCGTTTCGGATGGCATTTTGGACGTCGCATTCGACAAGACGGGGGAATTCGAAAACTGGCTTGTTAACAGTCTTGAGGTGCGGCAGAAGTCGAGCGTCACGGCGATCACGTTCACGCCGAACATTGGTGAAAGATCGGCGAACGGGTCGTCCACGGACACGATTGCCATGGCAAGCAGCCTGGCGGCCGGCACACTGGTGACGGTGAGTTCAACGCTGGGCACCGTGACCTCGTCCGATTCCGATCCCAACACCGCGGGCGTCCAAGTACCCGTCACGGCGGGCGGCGCCATTCAGTTTACGCTGCAACGCCCGACAAGCGGCGGCACACCCACATTGACAGCCACGACCACGGATGGCGCGGGAT
>JAQBZS010000553.1 GCA_027622115.1 Planctomycetota bacterium
ACGCCTGCGGCTCGCGGTTAAACAACCGAATATGTCACTTTCGGGCGCGGACAGAATAGTTCGTGTCGGAGTCTTTTGATGATTCGACCTCAGGTGAAGCCCACTGGTATCGGTACGGGTTACGTGCGATTTCAGACGGCATCGTGGTCGCTGGTCGCGAATGCGGGCGGCGATGGACCTGGCGGTCGCGCGGCGATTGACCAGTTGTGCGGTACGTACTGGTCGCCGCTGTACGTTTTCCTTCGCGGGCTGGGGCAAAGCCAAAGCGATGCCGAAGACATTGTTCAAAGCTTCTTCATCCATCTCCTCGAAGACAGAGTGCTCGAATATGCGGATCAAGACCGGGGTCGGTTTCGCACGTTCTTGATTGCCGCCATCAAGCAGTTCGTGGCTCGTGAGCATGTCCGTCGGAGTGCCCGTCTGCGAAAGCCGGATCGTGCAATTCTGTCGCACGATTTCGGAGTCGCCGAGCAGATGTATTCGACTCGTGGACAGGATGAGAAGACTCCGGAAGTCTTGTTCGACCGGGCGTGGGCACTCACGCTGCTCGACCAAACCGTCACCAAGCTGCGCGACGAATACGCTCGGGCGGACAAGGTTGAACTCTTTGAGAAACTGCTGCCCGCTCTCACGTCGGATCGACGAATCGCACGCGACGTCTCCGCACAGTTGCAGATGTCGGGCGGTGCCGTCCGCGTAGCGGTTCATCGCTTGAGGAAACGTTATGGGACGATTCTTCGCCGGCTCATCTCGGAGACGGTGCAAGACCCATCCGAAGTCGATGACGAACTGCACGCTTTGATGCGAGCGATCAGTCGATAGCGCCAGTTCGCGCGACGATTTTTCGAAATTCCCTGTAACGGTTGCGCCAACTCATGATTACGCACGCACGGACTCAAAGTATTCGCACCATCGCATCTTCGAAAACGGAAACGTCGATGAACAACACTACGACCTGCGACGCATGCGGCACCATGGTCGATGACACCGCCAAGGACGGTGATTGCCCGACGTGCCTCTTTCGTTTGGCGGTGGTTGTCGGTTCGGACGAAATTTGCCTTGCAACGTCGGCCCCAACTGCAGAGGAACTCGGTGAAAGGCTGCCGGATTTGGACGTGATCGAGATCATCGGTCGCGGTGGCATGGGGGCTGTTTATCGAGCGCGTCAGAAGCGGCTGAAGCGGGAAGTCGCAATCAAGGTGTTGCTCGAGGAAAGTGCCTCACACGTGATCTCTGCCGAGCGTTTCGTGCGTGAGGCGAGAGCGCTGGCCCAACTGCATCATCAAAACATCGTGACGGCGTTTGATGCAGGCGAAGTCGATGGGCTGTCTTACTTGGTCATGCAGTTTGTTGACGGCTGCGACTTGCGGACTCTCATCGCCGAGTCTGGACCTGCCGAGCCCGCGCAGGCCATCGACTGGATCATCCAGTCTGCTCGGGGACTCGAGTACGCACACCGCAAGGGCATCGTGCATCGAGACATCAAACCGGGAAACCTGCTGTTGGACGACGACGAAATCGTGCGCGTGCTGGACCTTGGCTTGGCCCGATTTGATGGTTCCGACTTCGACGGACAGTCGGGGGAATTGCGAGCGAGCGAGCAGCACCTCACCGCGAGCGGATATGTGATCGGAACGGCGGACTTCATGGCTCCGGAACAGGCCTTGGATACGCGATCGGCAGACGCTCGCAGCGACGTCTACAGTTTGGGTTGCACGCTGTACTTCATGCTGACCGGTCGAGTCATGTTCGAGGGCGAGACCGTCATGCAAAAGATCGTGGCTCATCGCGAACAGCCACGTCCGTCACTCGCACAGGATTTGCCTCCCGAGTTTGCTGGGCTCGCCGGTGTTTGCGAACGCATGGTGGCGCGCTTACCGGAAGACAGATTTCAGAACATGACCCAGGTGATCGACGAACTCGAAGCCATTCGCCGAACCGCAGGACAAGAGATGCCCGCGAGCGATCAATACAGCGGCGGCGCGCTCTGCGCGACGGCCGAGTTCGAGTCGGACGCGCTCCTAACACTCGAAGCAGACGCCAGCGACGCCAGTGGCAACATTGACAACAGTGACAACAGTGATCTGCTCAAGGGCGAGTTGCTCGTCCAAAGCAAGACTGTTGCGGCGCCGCACTACGTACATAGATTGGCACTGGTTCCGACAGCGGTCGCTGCGGTGTGCATCGCATTCGCAGTCATCTGGGTGAAGACGGATCACGGGACGCTGGTTGCGCGGATCGACGAAGCGGTTGCGGACGAGTTCGAGATTCGTCTGCGGCGCGATGGTCTCGAAATCGTTGACCACCACGGCAACGAGGCCAAACGGCTACGTCCCGATGAAGACCGGGTGCTCGGCAGCGGAACGTGGAGACTGACGCCGATCAGCGGCATGAACTTGACTGCGCGAAATCAAACCGGCGTCGAACTCAACACGGACCGCTTTGTGATTCGTCGCAACGATCGAGTCGTCGTCGAGGTCAAAGCGGTTCGGCATGTCCCAAACAATGAACGACACGCCAAGACTCCGCTTCAGGAGCCGACTGCCTACGAGGTTCTCACTTCGGCCGAGTGGGTCTGGTCGAGGCCAGAGAACTTGGGCGCGGACTTCAACAGCCGAGCCGACGACAACCATCCCGTACTTTCGGCCGACGGTCTGACAATCATCTTTCAGTCGGAGCGTCGCGGCGGGCATGGAGATCGTGACCTATGGATTTCGCATCGAACCGATCGGCAGGCGCCGTGGTCGAAGCCAGTCAATGTTGACGCACCACTCAACACATTGGGCGTAGACCATCGTCCCTGCTTGGCGATGGGCGATCGTACGCTGGTCTTCCAACGAGGCGGTCCTGGCTTTGCCCGTCGCAACGGCAAACTTGAATGGCGCGAATCAGCCACGACGATCTGGAGCGCTTCACGCGAGTCGAATGATGGAGCGTGGTCAGCGCCGGTCCACATCATGGACGGTATGGCGCCCGTCATGTCAGAACGTGGGTTGTCATTGTTCTGCACTGTCGATGGACAGGTCGTTCGGCTGACTCGCAAGACCGTCGAATCCGCTTGGGAACGAGCCGAGTCAAAGCTCCCGGCCAATTCGTTCGTGACGTGGCTGTCACCGGATGAGCGAATCATGCTTCTCTCGCACGCCACGGACGCGGCCGAAACCGAACCATTCGCTCTCCATCTCGTGACGCGACGGTCCATCGACGAGCCTTGGTCAGAACCGTCCAAGCTCCCCGCTCCGATCGATGACGAGTACTCGCAACTCTCGGGAACAATTTCGGCCGATGGCCGGACGCTCGTGTTCTCGTCGTTCCGTAAAGGCGGCGTCGGTGCCGAAGACTTGTGGGTTTGCCGACGCGTTCAACGAACCAGTGAGTAGTCATCGCCAGACAAACTTTGGAATTCCGGAAAAATCGTCAGTAACGAATTTCAGGTTTGCTGATTAGGTGCTGTGACGGGCCTGGGCTGGGCTGCATCTCATTTGGGAGCAGCCCAGTTTCGATCACCCTCGCCCGCACACTGTGAGCTTGCGTTCGATCGCCGAACGCGAGGTCGCAACCACACGAGGACCGCGTGCTGTCGGTTCCTCGATCTCACTCATCTCACCGAGGGCACTACCGCTATGAAATTCTCCAACTGGCTGAACCGACTGTTTTCTGGAATCCGTCGCCGATCATTATCGAAGCCCGTTCGCCGCACGAGCCGGCGTCTGTTGACTCCCGCGACTTTGGAATCGCTCGAAGACCGCACGCTGCTCTCGAGCGTATCAATCACAGCGAACGACCCGGACGCAGCCGAGCCAGCCGACGATGGCCAGTTTACGGTTTCGCTTGATTTCAATCGCGGCGACACGATTCCGACCAGTGACGTCGTCGTGAACTACACCGTCGGTGGTACGGCCACGAACGGAACCGACTACGCGACGCTGTCGGGCAGTGTCACGATCCCCGTCGGTCAGACGTCCGCCACGATTGAGGTTGATGTCGTCGATGAGAACCTGGTCGAACTGGACGAAACGGTAACGGTGACAATCAACTCCGTGAGCGATCCGACTGTTCTCATCGGCGTCGACAACTCGGCAACGGTCACGATCAGCAACGATGACAGCGCGATAGTCAACATCGACGATGCGACCGTGACAGAAGGTGGTGATCTGCAATTCGCCGTGACACTGACAAACCCGGCCGATTCAAACACTGTCGTTTCATTTTTTACAGAAAATGGAACCGCCACCGTGGGCGACAATGACTACACCCCGCAATTGATCATTTCTGGCGGAGACAATTTCGACACGTACAGCGACGGCAGTCTGGCTGCTCAGTCGGATTGGACGGGTGGCACGATCTCTGATGGCACCGTCAATGGATACCTCCCCGGCAAGGTGATGATCGGCGGCGGCAACAACGCATCGCTGGACGTGCTGGAACAGAACGGGAGTGTTCACAGCGTCACGGTCGATACACGAGTCGTCGGCGGCAGCATCGCGGACTTCATCAAGGTCCAGGTGTATGACCCGAGCAATACGGCCAACGGCTTCAACTTTCGGCTCGCAGATCAAAAATGGCGATTCCAGGGATTCGGCGTGAGTAATGCGATCTCTGGAAACTACGTCAGCGGTGACTGGTATCGTATCACCGTTTCGATTGACCCGACGGCGAATGGTGGCAGCGGCTCAGCCACGATGGACGTCCTCAACCTGACCCGCGGAACGACCTTCTCACCGTTTGCCAACACCCCGCTCAACATGAGCGCGTTTGCCTACACGCTGGACAGTCTGACCGCTGTCTCGCTGACAACGGGAGCTGATGACGAAATCGCTTCCATCGGCTCGGTCGGCAGCACTCCGTCGATCACCATTCCAGCTGGACAGACCAGTGGCGTGATTACAGTTGCCACGACGGATGACCTCGATGTGGAAGCGGATGAAACGATGACGGTGCGCGCGACCGCTGTTGAAGCGGGTGGACGAGACGTCCGGCTAAGCCGTGGTTCATTCGGCACGGGCACGATCCTAAACAACGATGCTGACAATACGCCGCCCGACGCGAACGATGACGCCGTCTCGACGAGTGAGAATGATGCGGTCACCTTCAACGTACTGGACAACGACACCGATGCCGAGAACAACGTCGTGGCGGGGCTGACGGTTGCCACCAGCAGCCCATCAACCGGCGTTCTAACCGACACCGGCAACGGCACGTTCACGTTCGATCCGAACGGTGACTTCGAATCGCTGCCTGCTGGTCAGTCGACGACCGTCAGTTTCGATTATCAGATCGAAGACAGCTTCGGTGAAACTGACAGCGCGACGGTCACCATCACTATCAACGGCGTGAACGATGTCGCGTCGATCAGTGGCGACAACGCGGGCTCGCTGACGGAAGACGAAGCTGGTGACAGCGGCGTCATGAGTGTCAGCGATGTCGATTCCGGTGAAGCCGTCTTCCAGGCTCAGTCGGGCACGGTCGGCGACTACGGCGACTTTAGTATCGACGTAGCCGGCAACTGGTCGTACGCACGAACGGCGGACCTGCAAGCTC
>JAQBZS010000554.1 GCA_027622115.1 Planctomycetota bacterium
TGAACGGCGGACCTGCAAGCTCTGGCGGTGGGCGAGTCGGTTTCGGACAGCTTCACCGTGGTTTCGTTCGACGGCACCGCGACGACAGTCGTGACCGTCACCATCACCGGCGAGAACGACGCTCCGGCCATCAACGGCCTGACGTCGGATTACGACGAAGTCTGCGACGCGGCCGCGGATGGCGTGGTCTCGATTTCCGGATCGTTCGGCGATATCGACGCGTCGGACGAGCACACGGCTTCGGTCAACTGGGGCGATGGTGTGGTTGAATCGTTGAGCGTGGATCAACTTGCTGACACGCTGGCGGGCAGCCACTCGTATGCGAACGGCGGGATCTACACCGTGACGGTGACGATCGATGACGGCAACGGCGGCACGGACTCGCTGACCACGACGGCGGTCGTGCAGGGCATCGGCCTAGTGGACGGCGTGCTGTACGTGATCGGCACGGACGGCAAGGACATCGTCAACGTCGAACAGACTGGCGGTCGACGGAATTCGCGGATCAAGGTGACCGCCAATCTGGACGTGGGTGGGAGGTCTCGCGGCGGCAGCGATGGCGGTTCCGACGGTGGAGCAGATACTGCGTATTTCGACCCGTCCGCGGTTGAGTCGATCGCGATCTACCTGTGCGACGGCGATGACCACGCAACCATTGGAGACAATGGCGGCAGCGATGGTGGGTCGGATGGCGGCTTTGACATCCCGGCTCTGATTGACGGCGGAGCGGGCGACGACCAACTCACGGGCAGCGGAGGCGACGACATCTTGATTGGCGGAGCCGGTGACGATCATCTCAACGGCCGAGGCGGCAACGACGCGCTGTCGGGCGGTGACGGTGACGACAACCTCGACGGCGGCAACGGCCTGGACGTCCTGATCGGCGGCATCGGCAAGGACAAACTGAACGGCGGCAAAGACGACGACCTGCTGATCGGCGGCTCGGCGGCGAATGAGGACGATGCGGATGCGCTTGATGCCGCGATCACGGCGTGGACCAGCGACGACCTAGCCAGTGCTTTGCTGAGCCTCGGCGACATCACGGACGATGGAGACAAGGACCAGTTACAGGGCGGCAAGGGAGATGACGAACTGATTGGCGGCAACAAGGACAAGCTGAAGAAGTAGCTCTCGCCTGCCGGGCGGGATCAGTTCGCGGGAAGTTCGTGATTGAACGTCAAACGCAGTGTCCGGCAGAAAGGACCTACTGCAAGGCAAGCAGTGCAGCCCGTTGTTTCGTTCCGGCGGGCTGTTTTCGTTTCTTCGGCGATCCGTCAGGATTTCCACCATGAATGATTCCACAAGAAAAGTCGTCTACCTGATGCGCGGCCTGCCCGCCTCTGGCAAGAGCCACATGGCGAAACGCCTCGCCGCCAATGCGGGCGTCGTCTTCGAAACCGACCAGTACTTCTACACGCAAGTCGGCGAGGGGCAGCCTTTGGGTGATCACTACTGAGCCGTTTGGCGATAACGCCCGCACCCTTTTCGTGGTGCTCTATTCGTCTTGGCAGGGCTGCGTGTCCTCCGTGGTCTGGGCCTTTGGACTGCGGGGACGCCCAACTTCAGTCACCCAAGGCCACGCTGGGATGTCAGCGAGGACACATTCTCGCAGTCATCATTCAGATCTCAGAGTCTCCATCACGCAGACACCACTATGAAGATTCGCCAAGCAAGTGGACGCACCCCTGAACGACATCCGTGATTCGCCTCGACGACTCCGATCCACCAACCACGCCATACCTCGCCAGCAACGATCGGGCTCGGGTCATGGCTACGTAGAGATTCTTGGCCAACACCTGGCCCTCCCCGGTCACGAATTGATCCACCGCTGGGATCAACACCACTTCAGACTCGTAGCCCTTGTACGAGTGCGAGGTCGTCACGACCAACGTGTTCGGTCTGCGTTCGAACGACCGATTCCTCTGAACCGATAGCTCGACGCCGAACTCCGCA
Organism: Planctomycetota bacterium; assembly: GCA_027622115.1. Classification (GTDB taxonomy): domain Bacteria; phylum Planctomycetota; class Planctomycetia; order Planctomycetales; family Planctomycetaceae; genus JAQBZS01. Next base: position 1,954 of record JAQBZS010000554.1, read on the forward strand.
AGCTTCGGACGCAGTTGCGATTCCAACGTCTGCAAGACCGATCGACCGTTGTAAATCACACACATGTCGGCCGGCGAAATCCCGTCCTTCTGCACCAGATGGCGGATGTGTCCTGCGATTCCAATCACCTCGGCAACGCGGCTCTCGTAGTGGCGGAAGATCGGACGAGGCCCGTGGATTTCGTTGAAGCGAACATCGAGCCATTCCGCACCGCCGCGCTCAACGAGTGCCACCAATCCGAGCTTCAATAGCTCGGCCTGATCGTGACGTTGGTCCTTGTGCGTGAGTTGTCGCAGGATGTTGACTGCCAACTCCGCAATCGGTTTTGTCGAGCGGAAGTTCTCTCGCATCATGGACGAGCGGCCCCGCATATCCAGCCCGAACTCAGACCACTTCGGCGGCTGACAGCCATAAATGTTCTGGGCGTTGTCGTAGAAAACGTGAGCCGCGCGGCTGTTGTGGTCCGCCTGGTCGGTTTGGTCCACCATCGACAGCAGTAGCCGCAACGTGGACGGCCCCATGTCTTGAGCCTCGTCAATGAACAGGGCCGAGCATCTGGGCACGATCTCTTCGGCGTCCTGGCGATTCAGGAATGTCGTGGCCGCCAGGTCGTAGTCGAAATTGAACGAATCGATCGAAAGTTGCACCGTGGACAGCAAATCGGCCAGCACATCTTTGACGTGCCGTAGCTCGACGCGGTGCCACGGGAACGGCCCAGCGTCAAACAGATCGCCTCTGGTCAAGGCGTCCCAAGCGGATTCGATGGACTCGGACAACATGCGATGCAACGACCGATTGGCATACACGGCCCACACGCGAGTCTCTGGGTCAGCGTTCTTGATCGTCTTTGCCAGCCAGTGACTCAGCACCACGGACTTGCCGCTGCCAGCGACTCCTCGCACCAATCGCGGCCGACCGTCCAGCTTCATGTTGGCCAAACGCTGCTGCTCTTGCGAAAGCACGGTTGACATCGTCTTACGCTGCGCGAATTGATCGCCCATGCGTTCTCCCGTCGTGTACTTCGCGCGATCCTCGGCCACAGCTAAGTACGTCGTGGGATAGGCTTCCAGCCTGTCAGCTTTTCTCGTGTTATCGACAGGCTGGAAGCCTATCCCACGATTGAATTCGGTCACCCATCGGAATCCGCCGCTGTCGGCGTCATCTGCCGCTACCAGGATGCTGGGCGTGAGATGTTTCAGCAGCGGCTTGAGGTAGGGCTCGCCCATCTCGCTGCGGCTGGCGAGCACGATGACGGCTTCTCTCGCGCGGCTCAGTGCCACGTTGACCAGTCGTTTCCATTCTTCAAACGGCCAGTTGTAGCTGCCCGCGTTGACCGTATCGAAGATCACCACATCGGCCTCGACACCCTGTTGGCTGTGGACCGTCGATGCCTCCCAAGTCGCATGTCCCCATTGGCCAAGCAGCTTCGAGATCACCTGTGCCTGAGCCTTGTACGGCGAAACAAACAACCCGTCAGCTTCTGCCGTCGCGCGATCGGCGAAGAGCTTCTTCAAGATGGTTGGCGTGATCGATCGCACCCAGCTTCGTTGACCGGGACCGCGTTTGGCTCGCGTGAACTCCAACGGAACATTTTCTTCGTCCAGCACGTACCAGATCGCACGCGAGTGATCCGCGATGAACGGCGACAAACACGAATCGCGGCGGCGAGTCTCGTCAGCCGTTTTCAAGAATCCGCCGTACTGAAAGTCCGACACCACATCGCAGACGTCCGGGTGCATGCGACGCTGCTCGGAAAGCACATGCACCGAATCTGGCGTGCCATCCATTTCATCCAGGTGACTCAGCCCACTGCTGGCGAGCCATCGTTGTTGCCGCAACGGAAGGACTCGCGAGATGCGGCTGATCGGTGCCAGTTGCTTCGAATCGCCCACCAAGACAACTCGCCGAGCCGCCAGTAGCGAGAGCGCTGCAATCGCCGCGAGAGACATCAGGCCAGCTTCATCGATGAAGATAGTTGTGAACGGTGCCGCGCGGTTCTCCAGATACTTGGTGTCTTGTCCAAGGCGTTTCAGGCTGCGCATGGCTTTGAACGCCGTGGCCACAACAACACGGACATCCTTGCTCAACATGCATCTCATGCTGTCGTCGTTCACCGTGTTGATGAGTTCGCCGATGTGCTTCCGAGTCAGAGCCTTGTCGTCAAACTCGTCCTGGATTCGGTGCTGTTGTTTCAACTGTTCGAGCTGTCGCAGCACATCGGACTCGTTGCTGCGAAGCATGGTTTCGAGCCCAGCGTCTTCGAACGTTTGCAGCGATGCCCCTTTGCCGACACGCACCAACTGCCCGTCATCAAGTCTGCTGCCATGCGTCACGCGGGCGGCGTTACCGATCGAAATCGCGGCGGCATCAGTGGCTCGGTTGGTGGTCCAGGATTCGCTCGCTGGCATCGTCCAGAACGGCCGCAACTTGTTGGCCGGTTGTGTACGTCTTGCCGGTCCCCGGAGGTCCCCACAAGATCGACCACGAATGCTTCCACCAGTCGCGAAGTTCCGGCAGGCCATGTTCAATCGGGCGCTCTATCCGCGAAGTCACGTCGCCTCTGGCCGCAGCCAATCGCCGAGGCAATTCGATTTGTGCGGGCTCGAACGCTTCTTGATGGAAGATCGTGTCCAGATCCGCCAGGAACTCGTACGGCTGCACGAAGAACGGACCAAGATTCGGCGGCTTGCGAACGTTCTCCATGCGGATGAAGAGGCAGCCGTTTCGTTCGTCGACTTCAAGTACTTCGCCCTGCCAGATGACATCATCTTCGTACTCGGCGTGCTCGTACGAATGGTCGGCGAACAACCGATTGGCATCCAACGATGCCGGTCGAGTGGCGATGGCTCCTTCCCAAGTCCAGTCGAATTCAATCGAGCGACCGACGTCGACGATGAAGACGGTGCCGCGATCACGCTCGGAGAACAGGCTGACCTTACGGCACTGGAGGCGTTTCCATTTGGAGCAATCCTGATGCTCCTTCCGAACCGCATCGGCGGCTTCTACCCGCAAACCGTCATCAGCAACCGCTAGCCCCAACTCGCACGCGAACCGGGCCGGCTCAAACTCTTTGGGCTCGGAACCTTCCGCGTCGAGATCTTCAAGACCGGATTCAATCGATGGGTCGTCCATGATCTGATCCTGATAGAGGAATGCGTCTGTGAAAGTGTATTTGGGTCTGGTCTCTCAGCCAGTGGCAGTTTGTGAATGGGGTCGTCTACGGCTCGCACAGGAACGTTCGGAACTTGTTTATCATGCGTCTGTCAGATCGCAATGATAAGTCACTGACCGATGTCCCGGTTGGTAGGGTGTTGAAAATCTCGGGTTGACGCAGGAAACGGTTCAAGCAGGTTTTGGGACTCGGATGTGGGACGGGGTCGGGTGGTGCAATGTTCCTGACCCTATCGTTTTCTATGTGCTCTCCACCGGTCCCGTGCCGGTGGGAGCCACGACTGACAAGCTACTGAAGGGGCCGGCCCATTTTTCTCAACTAAGCCATAGAGTTTCCGCTCGTGCTCGTCGTCTCGGCTGGTTTTTCGACGCTTTGCGTCGAAAAACCAGCGAGAACGACG
>JAQBZS010000555.1 GCA_027622115.1 Planctomycetota bacterium
CCGCCATGATGGTCCTTGTTCCCTTCGGATTACTTGTCGTAGCACTATCCGTCGTCCGTGCTGGTGCGTGGTGGCGCTTTGTCAGGGCACGGTGGAATCCGTTTCTCGCCGTCCGTTGTCGCCGTCTCCGGGGTCGGCGTCGGCAGCGGTTGAGGGTTGGGCTGCGATTCACTACCCGAATCGTTGGCGGCGTTCGGGCTGTCGGTTCCGTTTTCGGAAGGAAAATTGTCCGTTTTTTCAGCGTCCCGCGGGTCGCCCGCATCGTTCGTTGTCTGACCGTCGCTGCCCGTGCCTTCTTTCGAACCGTTCGCGTCTGGCGAGTTCTGGACTCCATCCTGACCGTCTGTGAGTTGGTTTGGTGCCGCCGCGTTTTCTTCGGCTTCACTTGGGTTGTTGCCCCGATCAGCGTCAGCTTGTTGTCCCGCAGTCTTTGACGCACCTGACTCGTTCGCCTCTGAATCGCCTGGCTGATTCCCGCCGTCCGCACCGGATGCAGTCCCAGGACTGCTGTTTCCACTTGTGGGACCACCATCTGCGGCAGCGCCTCCACCACCGCCCGCGCCAGGGATCGATACCGTCGGAGCACCGGCTTCACCGAGCTTTAACGGTGCACCTTGAATGAACGTCTTGCCGCCGCGGATGTCGACTTTTGCGCCACTGACTTCGACCGTCTTGCCTTTGACGTGATTGACTCCGCCAAGCTTCATGTTGATCAGGCCCGCTTGCAGCAACATGCGGCTGCCCATGATCTCAGTCATCGGCGCGACGATGTTGTTCATCGCCATTGCGGCACTCGTCACGAACTGGCCGCTGACGGTGATCACGCCCGCTTGATTCATGTGGATCGTGGACGCGCCGCATTTCAGCGTGATCGATGTGCCCGCCGTGATCACGATGTTGTTCGCCACGTCGTAGGTCGTGTTGTTGCCGACCGTGACCGTGGCGTTGTTGCCTACGTCGGTGGATGAATCGACGGCCACCGTGGTTGAGTCGTTGTTGCCGATGTCTTCCGTGCGGTCGACTCCCACCTTCAACGTCTGGTTGTTGCCGATCGCGGTGTCCATGTTGAACTGGGCGTTGGCTCGGATTTGCTCTTTGCCGACTGTGTCGTCGACCGACATCTCGTTGTAGCCGCTGCCTTTGTGCGTGTCGGACTTGCCGCCGCTGCGGGTCATGCCGCCCGGTAGCGCGAACGGTGGACGGTTCTTGCCGTTGTAGACTCGGCCCTTGATGATCGGGCGATCCGGGTCGCCGTCGAGGAAGCTGACGATGACTTCGTCGCCGATCCGTGGCAGGTCGATGCTGCCCCAACCCTTGCCAGCGTGCGTTTGCGAGACGCGAATCCAGCACGAACTGTTCTCGTTCCAATCGCCTCGACGGTCCCACGGGAACTGCACCTTCACGCGACCATGTTTGTCGGGAAAGATTTCGTCGCCGGGAGTGCCGACCACGACCGCCGTTTGCGGTCCTTCAACGACCGGCTTGGGAGTGCGACGGCGAGCGCGATACGTCACTTCCGCCGGGATGCACTCGAAGCGACATTGAAACTGCTCTTCGGCTGCGTTCTCGTCTGCGTTCTCAGCTGCGGATTCGTCGGTGAACTCGCCGGGAACGTCGGTCGACGCGGGGTCGATTTCCACCGCGCAATCGGAACTCAGCGTGTGATAGGCACTGGGTTCATGCACGTCGAACTCGACGCTCTTCAGTGTGAATTGTCTGCCGACTTGTGAATCCACCAAGTGCTGTCCCACCGCAAACCGTCCGCCGGGCGTGAACGATCCGTAGGTACTCTTACCGGACACCACGTTCTGATCGGCTTCGTGTTCTTCCAGGCGAATCCGCGTCAACTGCCGCCCGTTGTCGCGATCCTGATACAGACCGGGGTATTCGTAGATCTCACACGCGTGTGCGTTGTTGAGGCCGAGTTCCGAGACGTCGGTCGTGTTCAGTCGCTTGCGCGGCAGCTTGAAATTGAAGTCGCGTTGAGCGGTTCGACCGGGGCGGAATTCGTGGTTGTGGTTCCATTCGGTCACGCAGGCCGTCGAGCCGTCCGAGCGTTTCGAATTCGTGACATCGATCTCGGTATCGGGCAAATCGAAATAACTGGTGAACTGGTCGGCCAACTCCAGCACGTGCCGTTCGCTGTCGTGGCGGATGAAATAGAAGATGCCTTCTTCTTCCATGAGCCGAGATACGAAGTCGAACGCGGATTCGCGGTATTGCACGCAGAATTCTCGAACGGCGTACGTGCGAGTCAGTCCGGATCGATCGAAGTCCGTCATGCCCAAGTCTGCGAAGATGGACTCGATAATATCGGGGGCATTTTGATGCTGAAAGATGCGGCAATCCGTGGTGTTCTTCAGCAGCCACAGCCACGGCACGACTTTTACGCGGTACACCGTTTCATCGGCGGCTTCCGTCGGCCCCGCGTTGCGGAATTCGCGAACGACTCCGTTAAAGAACCGGGGCTCGCCAGCCTGCTCTTCGATGCGCCAAGTCACGGATTGTCCGACGATGTCTCGGGGATTGAGCGAATCGATCGAGGACAACATTTCCAGTTCGTATTCGAACAGTTCGGACAGCGCTTCACGGCCGCGAAACCGAATGAGCCGCAGCACATCGGCGCCGAACGGCGTGAAGACGGCGAGTTGTCGGTAGGTTTGTGTGGCGGTCATGAATTCGGCTCGCGGTATTCACTTTGGAGTGCGGCGGGTTAGGCAAGTCGCGAGTTGCGAGTTGCCTTAGTTCAACTTGATCGGAGCGCCCTTGATCTGAGTCTGTCCGCCCACGACGTCCACCTTGGCTCCGGCGACGGAACACAACGCGGCTCCGGCCACATGAGTGACACCGCCCTGCATCATGTTGATGCCGCCGATGGTGGTGAGCATCGCTCCGCCGACGATCTGTGTCATCGGAGCCACCACGCTGGCATTCGCGGCGGCCGCGACCGTGATGATGGTGCCGGTGAGCGTGATCACTCCGCCGGCATTCATGTGCAGTTTTGACGCACCACACTTCAGCGTGATCGAACTGCCGGCATTCATGACCAGCTTGCTGCCGACGTCGACGTTCATGTTGTTGCCGACGCTGACCTTCTTGTTGTTTCCGATTTGCTCGACCGAATCGTTGCCGACCGTGGTTGCGTCGTTGTTGCCGATTTCGGCACTGCGATCGACTCCGACGACCAGCGTTTGATTGTTCCCCACGGCCGTGTCCATGTTGTATTGGCCGTTAATGCGAATCTGTTCCTTGCCAGCGGTGTCGTCCATGCTGATTTCGTTGAAGCCCGCCCCCTTGTGCGTTTGCGACTTCATGCCGCTGCGAGTCATCCCCGCCGGCAATGAAAACGGCGGCTGGTTCTCGCCGTTGTAGACTCGACCGGTGATGATCGGTCGATCGGGGTCGCCCTCCAGAAAATCGACGATGACTTCTTCGTCGATCCGCGGCAGGTCGATGCCGCCCCAACCTTTGCCGGCATGCTGCTGCGAGACCCGAATCCAACACGAACTGTCTTCATTAAACTGGCCTTCACGGTCCCAATGGAATTGGCACTTCACTCGTCCGAATTCGTCGGGAAAGATTTCGGCGCCGGGCGGTCCCACGATCACGGCTGTTTGCGGCCCTTCGACAATCGGCTTGCGAGTGATTCGGGGCGAACGGAACGCCACATAGTCCGGCAGGCAATGGAACTTCGTGCGAAACGTGATATCGCCGTCGCGCGACGGACCCGACTTGTAGTTGTCGCGCTGGCTGGCTTCGATTTCGACCGACTTCAGGACGAACGATTTGCTTTCTTCCGCCCGGATGCGATGCCGCTGCAGCCGAAATGTGCCGCCGGGCGAGAACGATCGATACGTGCCGCTGCCCTCGACGACATCGTAGTCCTGCTCTTGTTCTTCGATCCGCAATCGACCGTAAGCTTCACCGCCGTCGACATCCTCAAAGCGTCCGGGAAACTCGTAGATTTCGAACGCGCGGTTATTGACCAACGAAACCGCCGAGTCTTCGCCGTTGAGTAGTCCGTGATCGGGAGTCTTGAAGTTGAAGTCCTTGTGTGCGAAGCGACCGGGCCGGAACTCATACACGTGTTCCCAGGAATCAAGGCATCGATCGCTGTTGCCACCCGAGCGGGTGGGTTGCACGAATTCCACGTCGCAGTCGACCAGCGGGTAATACGCCAAGGCGTGATCCGCGAGATGCAGGATGTGCCGCCCGTTCTCGTGTTTGAAGAAAAAGAAGATGCCCTCTTCTTCCATCAGCCGCGACACAAACGCGAAATCCGTTTCGTTGTATTGGACGCAGTATTCCCGCTTCCGATAGCTGCCGTTCAGACCCGAGCGGTCAAAGTCGCGAAAATTCAGGCGTGTGAAGACCTGCTCGATGATGTCGGGGACGGACATGTTCTGAAACATGCGGCAGTCGGTCTTCTGCGTGAGAAACCACAACCACGGCACGACGGTGGCTCGGTAGCAGCATTCGGTTTCGTCATGTCCCGCCTCGCCGACATAGCGAAACCGTTTCACGTAGCCGTTGAAGTGGCGTTCCGGCGATCCGGGCTGTCGTACCGAAAACGTGACGTTCTCGCCGATGATCTGTTTGGGATTGATCTCGTCGTTGCCCGACAGCAATTCCAACTCGTATTCAAAGAGTTCCGACAGGGCTTCGCGTCCGGCAAAACTCTCCAACAGCAGTTCGTGATCGCCCAAGGGCGTGGCGATGGATAACTGGCGGTGAATTTGAGTTGCATTGGAAATCATGGGGCCTCCATCAAGGTCGCGTACCGAGAGCGTCAAAAAAACGTGATGTGAACTCAGGCGCCGGCGTTCCCGGCGAGCGTGTTCGCGTCGGACGCTGCGATTGAGATTCCTGCCGGTCGCACAAACCGGACAGGAAAGTCTGCGATTTCTCAAACTCGATTGGTGTCGATGCGAAGATCGAGGACGGGACGCGCTCGGATCACTGAGTTGTGAATTGATTGGTCAAGCTCGTCTCACTGCCAACCAATCGTTGGAGCGTCACAGCATCTTTGGGAGGAGTTTCACAGTCGACCTGTTGACCGTGGTTTCGACCATCGTGTCGTCCGCTTCGAGGATCTCTTGTTCGTAGAAGCTGTCCGGTTGATGTCGCCAAACTTTGAGCCGGGCTTGTTGGTCGCACGCGTGTTGCAGATCAAAAACGTCTTCAGACGAGAAGCGTCGAAGCGCATTTCCGCTCACAACTCTGGGGCCTTTGGGCGCTGGCCGCAGTTTTACGCATCTCACCGGAACCGTGGCTCGCGCCAAAACGGCTAATGAATAGACCGGTTTGTTGTTGAATCCGATCCCAAGCGACAGAATGCCGGTCGAGCCGAGTGGTTGCTTGTGGCGAACCAACATCGATCCATCCACAACGAGGAGATTCCATGCGTCGTCTGAACTTGCTGGTCGTAAACGGAATGGCTGTCGCGCTCGTCACTGGATCGATTTGGGCGCAGGATGCGAAGACAACCGCGAAAGACGCGAAACCGGTCGCGAAGGCCG
>JAQBZS010000556.1 GCA_027622115.1 Planctomycetota bacterium
TGTTGGCGAGATCCGCAAAGCTGCCGCCGCGGACGATTTTCGGCCGGCCGGTTTGCGGGAGAAATGGGCCTCGGGGGTCGATCCGGGACGACTGTTCGTAATAGTCGCCCTTGTACCAATCGGCACACCACTCGGACACATTTCCGTGCATGTCGTACAGTCCAAACGCGTTGGGGGCTTTGGTTCCGCGCGGGTGCGCTTGGCTCTTGGAGTTGAAGGAATACCACGCATATGTTGACGTTTCGGCCACGTCGTCACCGAAGGACCACTTGGTCGTGGCACCCGCACGGCATGCGTATTCCCATTCCGCTTCCGTCGGCAGGCGATAGCTGTGCCCGTCAACGCTGCCAAGTCGCCGGCAGAACGTCTCGGCCTGTTCGAAGCTGAGTTCGCTGACCGGCGCATCGGGATCCGCCGAACGATCCGGCGTCCAACTCATGACTCGCTCGAACTCTTTGACCGAAACCTCGTACTTCCCGAGATAGAACGGTTTCGTGATTTCGACGCGATGTTGCGGCTTCTCGTCATCGAATCCGAAGCCGCTATCGGTGCCCATTTTGAATTCACCGCGAGGAATCAACACGAAAGACATACCGAACTCGTTTTCGACGGTTGGTGCGTGCTGTGCCTGCGGTGGATTCAGCGGCTTGGCGATTTCGATTTCGCTCGCCGGCAAGACTCGAACCACTCGAAACCCGATATGTGGGTTTTCGGCCGTCGGTGGGTCGGCATCGCGGTAGCTGCAGCGACATTGGTTCGCCGTCGACCCATAATCGCCGCCGCGATTCACTCGTTTGTTGGATTGCGTTGACGTTGGCCCCGTGGGATCCACCGTTTGGTCCAGAGATTTGACGTACACGTCGTACCAGTCTCGGCACCACTCCGACACGTTGCCGTGCATGTCGTAGACGCCGAAATCGTTGGGATATTTTCCGCCGCACTCGCGAGGACCGCTGGCGTTTTCGTTGCACCAGGCGAAGTCGCTGATGGATTGTGACGAGTTGCCAAACGACCACACTGTCTGGTTTCCGGCACGGCACGCGTATTCCCATTCGGCCTCGGTCGGCAAGCGGTACTCGTGCCCCTCTTTCATCGAAAGCCGTCGACAGAACTCGGCGGCATCATCCCACGTCACCCCGCTCACGGGTCGGTCGTCGATGTGGGTCGGTGACGGATTTGTGACCATCATCTTTTTCCACTCGGCCTGAGTCACTTCGAGTTGGCCCAAATAGAAGGGGCGGCTGATGCGAACTTTGTGGCGCGGACGCTCATCGTGAAAGGAGTTTTGATTCGCTGGTCCAGCTCCCATTTCGAATTCGCCCGCCGGGATTAGCACGAGTTGCATGCCAATCGAATCGGTCAACCGTTTTGGCAACTCGACCGGTTTAGATTCTTGATCGCGTTTAGGATCGCTGGCCGTTGTTTTGGCTGGCTCGGACTTGGACGTCTTTTGTACCACCGGATTCGCATCGCGTTCCGTTGGCCTCGGGTCGTCTTGCGAAGCGATCGCATCGTTTTGAGTGGAGTTGCTTTGGAACAGATGGAACCGGACCACGATAAACACGCCTGCACCGCCGAGCATCACCGCTCCCAGCAGCACACCGGCGATCAGGAACCACAATTGAGATCGCGAATCTTGATCACTGGTCTCGCTCGTCGGGGCGGTGCCTCGCGGTGGCACACGCGGTTTTGGAGTCGCGGGAATCGGCGGCGGGGCAACGGGCGATGGCTTCGTCTCGGCTCGACGACTCTTGGATTTGGCGGCGGCTTGGTGTTGTTTCTTGCGGAGTCGCGAGTCGTAAGACGCTTTTCGATTCGCATCCAACAGGCACAGCCGAGCTTCCGAGACTCGGTTCATGAGCTGCTCGGCCAAGTCCGCATGCTCACCTGTGGCACAGGAGTGCAGATAGGCCATCTTTTGGTTGGCGGCTGTGTCGATGACATTCAAGTCCGACTCGAACAGCGTCACTCCGAGCAATCGATAGTGGTGCGGCGGCTGTTCGTTCGGCGGAATTGCCAGCCATTGATGAAAGGGGTCGAATTTGGGCATCAACGTTTGCTTGCAACGGACTGGATTTTGGTCGGCCATTCTCGAAAGTTTTGCGTCGGCGGGCAAATCAATGCCGCAAGCCTTGATGGTGCAGCGTAATCGATCAACACGCCGCAGGTTATCGAATGCTCGATCGACGGTAGGCAGTTGGCGTTGAGCCCGCTTGGCTTTACGAAGCGTCTCCAGTCCGCGAAAAAGAAGATCCAAGAACCAATCCCATTCGTGGAGACTGATAATGCTTAGAACCGTCCTGTTCGTCGTCGTAAGCTGCTTGCCGATTGCAGTCGTCGACTTGGATGCTGCTACCGTCAATCAGCGACTGGCCACGTCGGTTCCGGGAAACGCAAACGTCACGGTGACTCTGGATTCCGGTCAAGTCGTCGAACTGTCCGGCCGAGTCTTGCAACCGAGTCAACTCGCAGCCAATGCGCGTGTCCGAGTGAGATTCGAATTGGTCGATCCGAATGACACGGCGGCCTTCAAACTTGACGAGAAATTCGGGCGAGCCATTGATGCGGAAGGGATTTACACGGCACCCACGGCAAACTGGTCCAAGCTGTTGCATGCTCTCGATGCCGACGTCCATCTGGTTTACCGAGCGCCGCTGAAAGGCACGTACCGCCTTAGCGCTGCGCCGGCCGACGACGACGTCTCGCAGTTCGATGGGCCGCGCTGGCGCGAAGCCGGCAAGGCCGCAGTCATCAACGCGGCTCCTCGCACGGTGAAATGGCCACAGGGGGCGAAAGTCGACGTGGCGTTGACCGTTCGTTCGGTCGTCGCAGGAGACACACGGAAAGCCAAGCTGTTTCTCGAAACGGAACCCAACGACACGCCCGAGCAAGCTCAACCACTGGCGCTGCAAGACACTGCCGATGACTACCACTTCAACGTGATGGGCGGCAGCGACGACATCGAGTTCTTCGACAACGGGCGAGTCGGTTCGAGCGGCGATGACTGGTATCGCTTGGAATACACCGGCAAGGAATCTCGGCTGCTGTCCGCGTGCTTGTCGATCGCGGATCAAATGGTGGCGGCTCGGATTCGCACGTATGTCGTTTCCGCTAAGGATGCACAGCTCAAACCGGGCGAGTTACTGCCGATCAAAGGTGAATACTCGGACGGCAAGAACCCCAACGAACGCGTGCATCAGCAACAAGAACAACACCGGATCGCCATCAATCGCACGCTGAATCCCGGCAACGTGTATTTCCTCCGAGTCGAATCGAATTCGCCCGCCTATGACCTCGAACTTCGGATCGTGAAGCCCGCCCCTTTCGATGACCCTCGCCAAGCCGTGCGTCATGCATTGTATGACCATATCGGGCAAGTGGATTCGTGGTTGGCCAATCGCCCGCGCGGCGCGAGTGTCGAACGGCGTATCCGCGACACCGGCAATTTGCTCGGCACGCAGTGCATGAGCTGCCACACGCAATCCGGCGTCTGGGGTCCGGCGATCCCGTTCGCGATGGGGTACAGACCTCAAAACATCCAACTGTTTCGCAACTTGACGAACATCTGTTACCAGTCGATGCGTCCGACGAACGTCTTGATCGACGCGGCGAACAATACGAGTTTGCAGCCGCTCGATGTCGGCGACGGCCCAGCCGGCACGCGTGTCGCCGGGCATTCGGTGGTGTCGCTGGAGCGGTATACGCAGCCCCGCGAACTGCAAAGCAAACAGGTCATTCGAGCCGCCAATTTCATCTTGCAGACCAGTGATCCCGGCGGCATCAACGCGGCCGGTCCCGGTGCCAACGTGGGCCAAGGCGTCGTCTTCAACTACACGGGTGAAGTCCTGTTCGAAGCCTGGAAGGCCACTGGCGAGCCCAAGTATTTCCGAGCCCTCGAAGACAAAGCTCGCAAGTCATTGGACGTGAAACCGAAATTCACCGACGACATGTGCCATCGCGTGGAATTGCTGAAACGCTATTTCCCGGCGGACTATGTGAAGGCGGCAGCAGGCGTCGCCAAGAAAGAACAAGATCACCCCAAAGACACCAATCGAGTTCCTTACAAAAGCAAGGCCACCACGCCGGAAGAAGCCGCTGCGTTGCAGAAACGGATCGACGCAGCGGTCAAAGCGGACCTCGCCCGATTGCGAGCCATCCAGCACGCGAAGGGGACCTGGGGCTTCAATCCCGGCACGACGTCGGACGGCGGCAAGAAGTGGGTCGTCGACGGCAACAACAAGCCCGAACCTTCGCCGACGGCACTGGCATTGATCGCGTTTCAAGCCGCCGGTTTCGGGCCGGATGATCCGACCGTGGCGAAGGGCGTCAAAGGATTACTTGGACTGCAACATCCGAGCGGGCTGTGGAAAGGCCAGTCGCAAACCGGGTTTGTTTCGACAAGTTACGCGATGCACGCGTTGTCGCGGCTGTTCCCCGTCGAGCCTCCGCAATACACCGCCGATCAATTCAAACCTGTCAAGAACGAAACGCTGGTCGAAACCATTCGCCGAGTCCGACAATTGTCGGTTGTCGAAGATCCCAAATACGTGCCGTTGATGATCGAGGCCGCCGCACATGCCAGTTCGATGGTACGTTATTGGGCCATGATCGGACTCGGAGCGACGCACACGGATGCGGGAGTCGCCCCGCTGGCGAAGGCACTCGGCGACGAAACGAAAATGGTTCGCGTGGCTGCACATTGGGGATTGAGACAAACGCTGATCGACAACCGCGGTTGGGACGCAGTCATCGCCGCCGCCAAGTCGAAGGACGACTACGTTCGCGAAGCCGTGCTGCAAGCGTTACTCATGCGAGTCGACGGTGTGATGCCGGAGTTCTCGATCGAGTGGGACACGCTGACCGGCATTCTGTCGCATGCGATGAACAAGGATCCGCATCCGGCGGTTCGTGCCTGGGCGGCTCGCGCGGCTTGGAATTGGTGGGTTTGGAATCCGCCGGTCCGCAAGTCGCTCAACGCTGCCTGGGTGCAAATGTTGTCTCGCCCGGAAACGAACGCGTTGGTCGAGAACGCCATCAGGTATCAGAGCCAGGCATTATTCATCGCCAATGGTCACAAAGCCAACGGCAGCAAGGACCATCAATACAAGCAATTGGCCGAGCTGTTCCTGGACATCAACGACGCCCTTGAAGTCGCCAAGGACGAGAAGCATGTTGAGCTGACGAAGCGACTGGCTCGGCGAATCGTGAGCACGGCCGCGACGTTCTACAACACGTCGGGCGGCGACGGCGGACCCGGCCAAATGGGCTACGTGACCCCCGGCTCCGGCGACTTGTTCGGCAACGCCGTGCTGACCTATCTGAAGCATTTTGAAGTCGACAAGCGGAATCGCGCGACGTTGGACATCATCAGCACCGGCTTGGAAGGCGCAGCCAACGTGCCGCATCGCGATCTGCAACAGAAGCTGATCGACTATTCGCTGAACGGCCCGGAAGAACTTCGCCCGATCGCGGCCAGCAGCGTATCGGATCCGCGATCGGCTCAACTTGTC
>JAQBZS010000557.1 GCA_027622115.1 Planctomycetota bacterium
GGGACAATTGCCCCGTGACCGCTCGGGACAATGGTCCCAAGCTACGGGCGGCACGCGCACGTCAAGAGAGGAACGATGCTGTCGGTCGTGCCGCAGTAACGGTTCAACCCCACCAGTTTTGCAAAGTTGTGCCACATGACTCCGGGACATCTCAATTCGAGTGAGTCCATTGGTCGATGGATGCTGAGTCCTGCCGCTCAACTCGGAGACTCCTGTGGGTTGGATTATTGCCGGCGTCCTCATCATCAGCGCGATTGTGGTCAGTGAATTGATCATGCACATCGTCCTGGTGCCTCGGATCGCGTCACATTTCGAGCGCATGCCGAATTTCAAAGTGGAACCCGGAAAACCGGACGATGAAGCCGTCTCCATTGGCTTCGCCACGTCCGACGGGCTGAATCTCCAGGGATGCCACTACCACCACCAGGACGAAGCACCGCGCGGCGTGATCGTGTTTTGCCATGAACTCAAGGGAAATCGTTGGACAGCCATGTCCTATTGCCAGGCTCTTTGGCAAGCCGGCTTCGACGTCGTGGCGTTCGACTTCCGCAACCACGGCGACAGCGATCACCAGCCCGGCTATCAGCCGCTGCATTGGGCGACCGACTACGAAATCGAAGATGTGTTGAGTTGCATTCGCTACGTGAAGGATGCGCCCGAGCTGCGGCACCTGCCGATTGGGCTTTTTGGAGTCAGCCGAGGCGGTACGGCGGCGATGGTCGCGGCGGAACGAGTCCGCGACATCGAATGTCTCGTGTGCGACAGCGCTTTTTCCGTCGATGGTCTCATGGTCCACCATGCCAAGCGATGGGCCGAGTTGTTTGTCTCGCAATCCATTTTGAAACTGGTTCCGGACTGGCACATCCGTCGCACGTTGAGGTTGGTCCGCAATTACAGCCAGAAACGACGCGGAGTCCCCTATGCGGACGTCGAACGCGATATCCACCTCTTGCGAGATCGAAGCATCCTGTTCGTGACCGGTGGATCCGACACCTACGTGCCGTCGACCGTTGCTGAAAGTCTGCGGCAACAAATCGGCAGTGGCGAAGTATGGAATGTCCCGAAGGCGAAGCACAACAAGCCTCGGGAGGTCTCCACGGCAGAATACGATCGTCGCATCGTTTCGCTGGTGGAAAAGATCGCCGTGCCCGTTGCGAGATAACGCGGGATTGTCGTCGGGATGTGCCCGAACAACCGCGGTGTCAAACGAATTCCTTCGCGCAGGTTTGTGCCCGCTGGGCTCGTCCGCATGTCCCGGTAGATTTTTCATTTTTCATTTTTCATTTTTCATTTTGAAATCTGAAATTTGCACGCTCACACCCCGCTACGGGCGCCAACGCACACCCCTGATTGTATTTGGCCTTTCAACAGATACGATGCCCGCTGATTCAACGTGCCCTTCAATCAAGGGATCGAAAGGATTCCAATGCCATACCAGTCCACGGAAATGCCTGCTCTCCAGTTGCCGCCGATGGGCAATAACCCGTCATCTCAACAGCAAGGAACAACTCCGGGAAGCTTCGCGCGACCACCGCAAATCGCCCCGGGAATTCAAGGGCGCTACACGTTTTCTTCGCCGGATACACCCGGAATGCCGCCTGCATCCGACAAAACGGCGTGGGACTTCATGCCCGGCGATTGGACCTTGCGCGAGGGATTCGAAGGCGACCACGAAACGCACGAAGCCTGGCAACCACCCGCCGATTTCCAACCGGTCACACAGTTGGAATACGCCAGAATCGGCACGGTTACCCCGGAAATGGAACGCGTCGCGGAACGGGAAGGCCATCTTTCGCCTACCCAAGTCCGAGATGAAGTTTCGGCGGGTCGCTTGGTGATTCCCGCCAACAAGATTCATCTGGGCTACAAACTGGATGCCATGGCGATTGGCCGAGCGACCAAGACGAAGATCAACGCAAACATGGGCGCATCGCCGGTTTCGTCCGGTACCGACGAGGAACTTGAAAAGCTCCATTGGGCGGAACGCTGGGGCGCGGACACCGTCATGGACTTGTCCACCGGCGGCGACATCGACGCCTGCCGCGAAGCCATCATTCGCGACAGCACCGTGCCGATCGGCACCGTTCCGATCTATTCGATGATCATCGGTCGCAAGATCGAGGATCTGGACGAGCCCACGATCCTCGCAGGCTTGGAACATCAGGCGCGTCAGGGCGTCGATTACTTCACGATTCACGCGGGCGTGCTGCGGGAGCACTTGCCTCTGGTCAAGAAGCGGCTGATCGGCATCGTAAGCCGCGGCGGTTCGCTGCTCGGCAAATGGATGCTGGTGCATAAAAAGCAGAATCCCATGTATACATTGTGGGAAGAAATCTGCGACGTCATGCGGCAATACGACGTGACGTTTTCGATCGGTGACGGCCTACGACCTGGCGGACTTGCCGACGCCAGCGATGCCGCTCAGTTTGCCGAACTGTCGACGCTGGGCGAATTGACCGAACGAGCTTGGCGGAAGGGCGTGCAGGTCATGATCGAAGGACCGGGTCATGTGCCGTTCGACCAAGTGGAATACAACATGAAGCTGGAGCGGCAAATCTGCCACGGAGCCCCGTTTTACGTGCTCGGCCCGCTGGTCACCGACATCTTTCCGGGCTACGACCACATTACAAGTTGCATCGGGGCGACTGCCGCTGCGTACCACGGCGCCAGCATGCTGTGCTACGTGACTCCCAAGGAACATCTGGGACTGCCGAAGAAGGACGACGTCAAACAGGGCTGCGTGGCCTACAAAATTGCCGCCCACGCCGCCGACGTCGCATTGGGAATCCCGAGTGCTCGAGACCGAGACGACGAATTGACGAAAGCCCGAGCCGCGCTCAATTGGGAAAAGCACTTCGAACTCAGCTTCGATCCCGACATCGCGCGTGCGTATCACGACGAGGATCTGGACGTCGACACGGATTTCTGCGCGATGTGCGGCCACGACTGGTGCAGCGTCCGCATTTCGAAGGAGATCGTGGAATTCACATCGGGCAAGTCCGACGATTACCAATGGGACCGCGCCAAAGTCACATCCGCGTTAACGGCCGAGCAACAAGAGATCCTGGAAAAGCGCGGAGTGTTGAGCCCGGAAGAAATCCATCGTTTGGCTTCGAAAACCAAAAAGGTCATGTCAAAGCCGGAAGCCGACAAGGCATCTTGCCACAGCGACTTCGTGGATGCCGACGTCGCCAAGACCCTGCAAGAAACGGCGCTGCCGGTGATCCGCTCCTAGCAGCCGTTTCCCATTAGTTTGAACATGACCGCTCGACTGCAACCATCTGGTTGCGTCGATCCTCGTTGAATTGGCAAAGTGACCGTAGCGGTACGAATCTCAATCGGAGGCCATTGGGCGCAAGTCCTGGGAATCCGTGCAATCAACCCAAGCGATTCGTAGCCGCGGCAACCGTGTCCTGGTGCTTACGGCCCAGACGATATATGAAACATGACTTCAAACTGCCAATGCAGTTTTGCTTGGTTTTGGTCGTGTGCTCCTCTGCGGCTCAGGCATCTCCAGTCTGCTGGCTTGCTTTTGCCCAGAATCCACCCTGGCCGAACAGCTTGATCAGGTTGACGTTTTCGCGTTGGTCGAGTTGGTTGCCAAGAAAGTTCCACGAATCAACGATTCCTGGAACCTCTTTCGCTCCACCGTCAGCAGGCGGTAATCATCCTGCACGGCTGGCGGCTTGAATCGGCCCTGATCGAGATGCCCCGTGCCGCCTGTTTGATCATGGGCGTGCCACCGCATGGTGTGCGTGAGGGTGAGCCGGCGGAACAAGTCGCTCACCTGCCGGTCGTCGTCGGGCCGCACGACACGGTGTTAAATAACACTGGGCCAGTGGTTAGGCATGACCACCAGGGCGAAAACAGGTAGCGGGATATGCCGCCAGGTTTCGTCGAGCGCGCGGAGAAAGGCGTCGTAATCCTCGGGCTTCTCAAAGATCGTCAGCCGTGCCACCGAGCGATTAAGCACGTGGAAGACATCACCAGCCGGGCAAACACGTTTGGGACGGGGCATGCTGTGTTCAGCATGCCGGACCGCCGCCGAAAAGAGTCCTGACCGTCCTGACCCCTTCCTGCCTTTTCCTGCCTCCCGATTGAAGTCTGCGACACGTTCAACTGTCCTAAACTGGCATCGCTCAGCTGCCCAATCAACATCACGCGCAGATTCCTCAGTTGACAAAGTTTCGCCGAGCGGTTGAAACTGTGCCGACCTTTGGCATTCAAGTGCTGCCGGTCACCGCATCGGACAGCTCTTCGTTGCGCCTCGTTTTTGCGGTGAAAAATTTGCGAGGCCGGCACGCAATGGTTGGCGCGGTAGAATAGGCATGAACAAGCAAGGAGATTGACCATGAAAGCGGAAGCCACCGGAATCGTCCTTGGCGGTGCTCTGCAATTGGACGAGCAATTGACGTTGCCGGATCACAGCCGAGTGCGCGTGGCCGTCGAAACAATCGAAGACGCCAAGACGCGGTATCGCGAAGGGTTAAAAGCGTGGAAGGAGTTGTGCGAGGCCCATCCGATCCACGCCGGCGGACGGCGATTTACACGGGACGAACTTCATGGACGCCGTTGACACCAACGTGCTGGTGTATTTCGTGGATGTTGACGAGCCGGAGAAGCGGGCCAAAGCGATTGAGCTTTTGGAACGGCTGGAGACCGAGGCGAACGATACGGTTTTGCCGTGGCAGGTCGGCGTGGAATTCCTGAGCGTTCTCCGCCGCTGGGAAACCGAAGGCCGAATCCCGCGCGATCAGACCGTCCTGCACGTGCAGACCATCGAGTCGATGTTTTCCGTCGTGTTTCCCGCCCGATCGCTCCTTTCCGCGTCACTCGACCTGAGTTCACGGTACAGCCTCTCACACTGGGATAGCCTGTTGATTGTTGCGTGCATCGACGCGGGGATCGACACTTTGTACACCGAGGATCTCGATGACGGAATGAATTACGACGGCGTAACGGTGATCAATCCTTTTGCCTAGCGCTGATTGATCACTTCTCATTGCACGCAACGCCTGGAAGGAGTTGATCGAGCGAATCGCGCGGGGCGAGTTATCGGGGTTCACATCCTCACACTTCTTGAGCAGCGTCGCGCACCGCTTGATGACGATTGAAGCCTGCGACACATTCAACTGGCCCTATACCAGCATCGCTCAGCGGCTGAATCAACATCACGCGCAGATTCCTCGATTGACGAAGTTTCGCCAGGCGGTTGAAAGTGTGCCGACCTTTGGCGTTCAAGTGTTGCCAGTCACCGCATCGGACGTGCCCAAAGCCGCCGAGATTAGTTAGTCAAACGTCGGAACTGCTCAGCAATGACACGCTGGTCGTCGCGGTGATGTTGCAACGTGGCCTGACTCATTTATGCAGCCACAACGCCGACTTTGACCCAGTCGGACTTTTCAGACGATAAGGGGAGCGGCAGATGAGAATTTCCCCACCGAGGTAGCGGAGCGGCGCAAGCCGCCCGGTGGGACTTACCGGAGGGCTTGCGCCCCACCGCTATAGC
>JAQBZS010000558.1 GCA_027622115.1 Planctomycetota bacterium
TTGCCCGTAAGCGAAGTCAGCTCCATGGCGGGCGACTTGCGTCCCACGAACTTCTTCACGAGCGTCGTCACGTCGTCGGATCGACGGCTTTGTGCCAGCGTGTCGCGGCGGATTGTCGATGCCAGTTGGCTGAGCGGCGTGGCCTCGGCTTGTTTCTCCACGGTCTCGACCACCGCCAATGCGATGGCGATTTGCGCTTCCGCCAATTGAGGATGCGTTGTGCGTTCGGGTCGCTTGAGATCGCGCTGCAATTGCAGCAGGCCGTCCAGTGGCTTCTGGATTCGAGCCAACTGCTCCTCGGTCAACGGCTTTGCGCTGGCGAGTTCCATTTCCAGCGTGAATTGGTCGCCTTGGCCCATGAAAATTCGACGTTCAAACTTGACCACGATTCCCGAGTCCTCTTCAAAGAAGAGGGAACCCAGCCGACCGAAGTTGTTCGACAATTCGACTTCGCGACATTCGCGACCTTTGATCTTCGAGGTGCCGGCAACGCGATATTGAATCCGACCTTCCGCCCAAGTCTTCAGTTTGAGTGATGATGCGAATTCAAACAGCGGATGCGGCAGCGATAGTGGATATTGGGTTTCGTCGTGCGTGTGCAGCAGGCGTGGCCGAGCCGCGTCTTGGGGTTCGCCATTGGCCTTGAGTTCCACCTGTCCGTAGCGCTCGGGCCACGCCCAGCCACCGCCGCCTTGTTCATCCACCACGAACGCAACGCGACGACCTTTCTCGCCGGGCCGCGCCAGGCAATACAGCGAAAACTGCTTGGCTTCACGGTCCGAGGCACCGCGAACTCGCTGTGTCAGTTTGCCACTGTATCGAAATTCGATAGCGGCGTTGTCGTCCAACGGAGCGTTCATGGACAACAGAGAAAGAGCAAGGAGTTTCGTGACCATGAGGGGATCCAGTAAGGCGGGTATGGGGGGGGAATCCGCAGGGTAGGGCGGGGCAGGGCAGGGCAGGGCAGCCTCCGTCGTGGGTGGAATCTTCACAAATGGATCGGATTGCGACAAGCGCTCGCCAGGCAGCAGACGCGGGCAGAGGTTTACGGGACAGTTGTTCGACCGCATTGAGCCGCAAGCATTGAACTTTGAATCACACGGCCCCAGCCCCCATTACGCGCAATCTGCACGCATAAATTCGGCAATCAAGAGGGATGCAACCGCTCGGTGATGGAATGCAATAGGGCAGGGCAGGGCGGTCGCGTGCTCTTCAAACGCGTGGTCCGTGAGGCGATTGGAATCGAGCACCCAGCCAAGCTTCGTTCGAGATCGCCAAGGAAACGATGAATGAAAGTCACCATCGATCGTCCCAGGCAGAGTGATCGCAAAACCGGGATCGCCACCGGCCGCACGAAGGTCTTGCCGTTGAGGTCCAATGCATGGAAAAGCGATGCGACGCTGATGGAATTCGATGTGGCAGGGCAGGACGGTCGCGTGCTCATCAAGCATGGGCGATTCCGACAACCGGTCGCCTTCCGACAGTGCGAATCGATGCAACCGTCTCAAGTGCCGTTCCGGGGCCGTATAACTTTCCCAAGATTGCCGGGATCGCTCGCGAAAAGCGGTTTCATTCACACTCAATACAGGTCGCGATTATACTCGCAAGGCAAAAACTCAGGGATGTGGCGAGACTGCAGATTTGTAGGGTCGATTCGATCAAGCCTGGATCCCGCTCGTGAAATGATGCACCATGTCGGCAGTCGGGACTGCGCTTGTAACACTTGAGGAGACGCCTCGTGTCCGAAGGCGAAGTACAGCAACAACAACAAACCACCATTGACGGCTTCGAGTTGAAGGGCCAAATCGCCGACGGTAACGCCAGCCAAATCTGGGAAGTTACCGCGCCGGGCATGACGACATCGTTGGCGATGAAGCTGTTGCTCCCGGAACCCGCCAACGACTCGGCCGAACTGGCGACGCTGCGGCATGAGTTCAAAGTTGGCAGTTCGCTCGATCATCCCAATTGCATCCGCTTTCACACGGTGATGGCCAAGAAGGGCAATGCCTACATCATCATGGACTACTTCCGGTCCGCGAATCTCAAGACGCAAATCGCCAAGGAGTTGGTCGGGCTGCAAGGGCGAATCCGCAAACTGGTCGAGGGGATTTGTCAGTCGCTGGGTTACATGCACGAAAAGGGCTGGGTGCATCGCGATATCAAGCCGGACAACATCCTGATGAGCAAGAGTTCGGAATTGAGGTTGATCGACTTTTCGTTGTCGTCCAAAGCCGTGAGCGGTCTGTCTAAACTCTTTGGCGGAAAGCTGAAAACGATCCAGGGCACTCGGACGTACATCGCTCCCGAAACCATTCGCAAGCAGCAGCCCACGTTTCAAACCGACATGTACAGTCTGGGTGTCACGCTTTACGAAATCCTCACCGGTCAGCCGCCTTTTACCGGGACGTCGCCCAACGATTTGCTCAAGAAACATTTAGCCGCGAAACCCGTTCCGCCGTCTGCCTCCAATCCGAATGTTTCGGCCGGGATGGATCAATTCATCGCCCATCTGTTGGCGAAGAAGCCAACAGATCGCCCGAAGGACATGAATGAAGTGTTCGTCGAATTTCGTTCCGTCAAGCCTTTTAAGGAAGACGTGGCGGAACTCGAAGCACAACGGATCGCTGAAGAGAAACGGTCCGTCGAAGCGGGCGATTCGATCGCGAGCGCATTGGACAGCCGTCGGGATGCCGACCGGAAAGTCAAAACCATCACCAAGGGCGGTGCAGGGCAGGGGAGTGCAAAACCAGACCCGCCCAAGGCTCCCGCGCAGCCGGCTGCCCAACCGCAACCCGTCGCGCAGCAGCCAGCCGGTCAACCGATGATGCAGCCGGGGATGGGAATGCAACCGATGCCGGGCTCAATGCAGCCGACGCCTGGGCATCCGATGCAGCAGCCAATGATGCAACCAATGCCGATGCAACCAATGCAACAGCCGATGATGCATCCGCATTCGCAACCGATGCATCCGCAACCGATGCAGGGCCAAGTGCCGATGGCAGCCCCGCAGCAGCCGATGGCTCCCCAACAACAACCGATGGCACCAACGCAACAGCCGGTCGTTGTCTCGCAGCAGCCAACTGTCGCTCCACAACAAACAACCGTCCCGCAACAGTCGACTGTGGCACCAAATCCCGAGCAGCCGGTGGCGCCGACTCAACAGCCGGTCGCGGTTTCGCAGCAACCGGCAGCCGCTGCGCCGCAACAGCCCGCGATGGCAGCTGGATCGCAACCGGAACCCACGACGCCGACTTCGCAACCGGTGGCTGCCGGTTCGGTCGCCGCTCCCGCATCGAATCCACCCACAACCGCGCCGACCGCGTCACCCTCACCTCCTGCGGATCCAAATCCCGAAGCGGATGCCGACGAAGATGAGATTCCACTGATGACGGAATTGCCGGACATCATGTGACACATCTCGTTTGTTCGCTTTCACCCGTTCCGCCGAAAATTCCTTCCGCCGACAATTCCGCCGTCAGCATGCCAGCCCATTCATTCGAGAATCATCCACGATGTTTGAACTCCCATTTGAACGCCCAATTTATCAAATGGAAAAACAGCTTCAGGCTTTGGAAGCCCAACCGAATCCAACGCCGAATACCAAAGACATCATCCGCAATATGCGACTGGAAATCGGCAGGATGCAGCGCGAAGTGTTCGACAATCTCGACGCTTGGCAAACCGTCCAAGTTGCTCGCCACCCCGCGCGTCCGCAGACGCAGGATTACATCGAATTGCTGTTTGACGAATTCGTCGAGCTGCATGGCGACCGCTCGTTCGGAGACGACCGTGCCCTCGTCACCGGCTTCGCGAAATTGGGCGATCGCAAGGTGATGTTCGTCGGCCAACAAAAGGGCCGAACGCTCGAAGAACGCAACGAATGCTTTTACGGCTGCGCTCATCCCGAGGGCTATCGCAAAGCACTTTCCAAAATGCAGATGGCCGCGAAATTCAATCTACCGATCGTCTGCCTGATCGACACGCCGGGAGCCTATCCGGGCATCGGCGCGGAAGAGCGCGGGCAGGCCTACACCATCGCTTACAACTTGCGAGAAATGTCGACGCTCGCGACTCCGATCGTGTGCGTGGTGATCGGCGAAGGCGGGTCCGGCGGAGCGCTCGGAATCGGCATCGGAGATCACGTGGCGGTTTTGCAATTCGCGTACTATTCGGTCATCAGCCCGGAAGGCTGCGCGGGCATTTTGTGGAAGCATCAACGCCACGCCGAAACCGCCGCCAAGGCACTCAAATTCACCAGCAAGAACTTGCTCAAACTTGGCGTGATCGACGAAGTCATTCCGGAACCTCCCGGCGCCGCTCACCGCGATCACCGAGCCATCTCGACCACTTTGAAAGGTTCACTCAACGAAGCTCTGCGTGAGCTGTCCCGCTTCGACAAACACACTCTCGTGGAACGCCGTTACGAGAAGTTTCGGCGGATGGGACAATTCGAAGAACGCATCGACACCAGCGTGCCGGCTGCATCCAAGCCGGCTGATCTCGACGTGGCGGCGGTCGCCGATCGATCGTCGGAATTGGCGGTCGAAGTTTCGTCGCAGGCCGCCGCGACATAAGCCGGGAACAGTCCGGCGCGCGATCCGCATAGCCCAATCGCAATCCCGGCCCGCAACCTGGCAGCAACGTCCGATAATGTGCGTTATGTTGCATTTTTGATCCAAATCGCCAGGGACGCCGGGATATGGGAGTGGGTGGCCGTGTGGACCCGGCTGATGGGCTTCGGAGCTTCATTGGCACAACACGCCGTGGATGTTGCGTGCGGAATCCGTGTGCCCGGATGCCAAACCGCAATCCTCTCAAACCGCCGTCAATCGATCACATCGGACAATTCAAATCCGCATCGAATCGTGGACGCGTGGATGAGAAAGTCGTGTCGATTGAGGCTGTGCCAATCTCTCGCAAGCCGGTTCATCAAGCTCGTCGGACCGAAGCAATCCGGCATTCAATGAGGCGATGACTGGCGAATTCAGATCCGCATCAAATCGCGGACGAGTGGGCGCGAAAGTCGCATCGATTGAGGCTGTGCCAATCTCTCGCAAGCCGGTTCATCAAGCTCGTCGGACCGAAGCAATCCGGCGTTCAACGAGGCGATGAATCGAGTCCGACTTGGGTGGCGTTGCGAACCTAAATGGCGAGGCAGAATCGCGCCCAAACCCGAGGGTGAATTCAGCGGAATTGCAATATGCCTTCATCAAAAACTGCCGTGACCAAACGCCCAACTTTTCTGCACAGATCCACAATCAAGTCGGAAGTGTTCTCGTCGGTCGACGCTCAATTCAGATGCCGTCGATGAGGGCGATGTGGAACCTCCACGAACCCAGACAATGCGCCCTGCCCTCGCTTGAGCGAACTCGATTCGGCAAGTCACCTGCCAAGTTCGCCCGCGATTGCCGAGGACCATTCGCCATTCATGGAGCCATGCCAATTTCTTCTCACGCACCGGCGCCGAACGAGCGAACTCGATTCGGTAATTCCTCACCAGCCAAA
>JAQBZS010000559.1 GCA_027622115.1 Planctomycetota bacterium
TTCCTCCAGTTGATGGCGAAACACGATCCAACGCCCCAGCGAACCAGTCGAGTCGCGCCACGCCGAGACACGGTCAATCAATGTTGAGAGGTCCACGTCGGCAAAACGCTCGTGACCGAATGCATCGTCGACCGACAACTGCACCACGTCGCAGAACGATTGCAATTCGGCGGTCGCAGTTTGCAGGCTGGCACTGGCGGATTGCTCGGCCTCGCGCGTTTCCGCAACCGCCGACCATGCCCGCACCGCTTGTCGAAAGCCGTCCGGGGCATCGGCTTTTCGGCACTCGTCGTCCCAGTGTGCGATCCGTTGAAGCTGGTCCCAATCCGATTCCGGCCCGTGCCAATGGTTGCCGAACGCGGAACTTCCGATGTCGTTGAGCGGCCCGCTCGACAAATCACGAGCCAGCGTTTGGCCACGGTCGAGCGTGTCGAGGATCTCGATTTGCTTGTCCGAATCCGTGGGCAACCGACCGATCGACATGCCGCGCAATGTCGCTTGTGCGTTTCGCCAGCGGCTGTTGAACCAGCGAAACCAGGATTGGCCGGTCGCCGCCAAATCAACTCGCGTTTGCGCAACCGGCATTTTCCACGCAACTGCGGCCAGCACGCCGTCCAATTCGCCGCGACATTCCGCGTGTTCGCGACCACGCTCCAATACCCGCGCGACATCGGCACGTCGATTCGACCACACGTCGTTGGCGAACGCTTCGCGGTCCATATCCGGAATGGACCGCAAATTCTCGGCAAACGCCACAAGACGTTGGATGCCGTGCATCGAGACCTGAGCACCGGACGCAGATGCCAACGTGAGGACCGACGCCAAACACTCGCCGTCTCGCAACACACCGGTCAACTGCTCGTGCAAGGTCGAGAGTTTCCGTTCGATGGCTTGCAGTTCGGACGGCAGTAAAGCAGACGTCCGGCGAACGCCAAACCACGCGTGATCGCGCGGCGTGCCGACCTGTTCGATATGCAGCGCCACGTCCTTGAGCTGCGATTGCATCCCGTCGAGATCTGCCGCCGTCCATTCCGCGAGACCGTCGATCTTCGCACGAAACGGCTTGACTCCCGCGCCTTGGAAGCGAGTCAACGTTCCCATTAGCTGGTAAGGAGTTTGCTCCGAGGGTTCGACGGGAGCGTGCAACTGCTCGACGTACTCATTCAGTTCTTTTCTCGCCTTTCGGAGCCGGGTGGCTTGTGCGGTAATCCCTCTCAATTTCGGGCGGGTGAGTTCGAGGGTGTCGTTCAAATCCGACAGCACGACCTTGCGATTTGCCTTGTGGCTGTGGAGTTCCAGGCACACTCCACCCAGGCCGATGCGATTCAATCGCGACTTCACGACATCCAACGCTGCCAACTTCTCAGCGACAAACAACACGGTCTTGCCGTCCTTCACCGCCGCAGCGATGACGTTGGTGATCGACTGCGATTTTCCCGTGCCGGGCGGACCCTGAATGACCAGGTTTCGACCGTTGCGGACCTCTTCAATCGCGGCCGCTTGCGAACTGTCCGCGTCCATCACGTGCGTCATCTTCCGGGCGTCGATGTGATCGTCCAGCGACTCGTCCTCGCCGATCTTGGGAGCATCGAACTCGATCGGTTCACCCAGCAATCCGCGAAGCAATCGATGCTGCACGGGGCTGCGGTCTGTGGGCCAAGTTTCGGGGTCGAGATCCCGAAACATCAAGAACTTGGCGAACGAAAAGAACCAGATCGTTTGGCGATCACGATGCAGACGCCAGTTGGGTTGGTTCGAGATCACTTGCTCGACCGCGTCGAAATACGCGGCTGGATCGAGGTCGTCCAATTCGGGAACCTCGGGCAGTTGCAGCCCGAATTCGGCCTTGAGCTTTTCCTTGAGCGACAGATTGGTCGAAGGTTCGTCATCGAGATATCGCACGCGAAACTTGGCGTTCACGGTACGGCGATGCAGTTCGATGGGAACCAACAGCAGCGGCGCGAATCGGACCTTTTCGGAATTGGGTTCCTCGTACCATTCCAGAAAACCCAGCGCACAAAACAGGCTGTTGACGCCTTGCTCGTCCGCCAGTGATCGAGCGTCATAGAACAACCGCAACAGTTTCGTGTGCAGTTGATCGTCTGGAAGTTTGGTTTGCAGATTGGAATCGACGTGACGATCCGCGGGTTCTTCGGATTCAGTCGGCTGGGTGAGCCCGGTTCCAGGCGAATCGGTGGGCGAGCGTTCGTCCGACTCGGATTCACTGGTCGGGTCGGTTGGATCCTCCGCTGCGTCACTTGCGGCGAGGAGATGCGAGGGTGGCGTGTCGTTCGAGGATGACGGATCCGAATCGGCGGACTCGGTGGGGTCGGCATCAATGCTGGTGGGATCGCCGCTGGCCTCCTCGCCTTCGCTGATCTCGGTTGCGCTGATCTCGGTTGCATCGCCTTCGGTTTCACTGCCTTCGATTTCATGAGCCTCCGCATCGTTGATCTCGGGCTCTTCATCCGGCAACACCGGGAGAAAACTCATCTCGCGACGTTCCTGCACCAGAATCCGAAACACTTCGCTGGTGAGTTCGTCATCGATATCCAGCCGCGAGGATCGCGTTCGATTCAGCGGAGTATTCAGCAGCCTGTTACGAGCGGTGAGATCCAAGAGTTCTCGACGTGCGCGTTGAATCTGCTCGGCGATCTTGCTGGTCATGATGCAGGCATCTCGTGGGCGGCGGGCGACTCGGAGATACTGCCGAATACCACCGCAATTGCAAGCAATGCCTTCATGACGGTCCGCCGTGTTGAGCAAGCGACCAATCAGAATTCACCAGCGGCATTGGAAGGGGTTGGGCGTCAATGCTGTTCGGCACGGTTGTTGAGGACTCCTTCGGGGTATTCTCTACGCGGACGAAATTGGCTCTCTTAACCGCAGTGCCCAACGGGCCGCGCGTCTTCGATGTGCCGACGCGCGCCGTTGGGCACTGCGGTTAAACGAGCTTCCGTTCGCGGTCGTGAATCGTGGGCCGAATATATGCTATGGGCGCGCCTTACTTGGAATTCACGAACTTGAATCGTGCAAAGTCGACCTGATTGTTGCTGGGTTTGGCGTAGAACGTGTTCATTCGAGAATACTCGCGTTCGCTGCCCATTCTCGGTCGCAAGCTTTGTTTCAATCCCCGGTCGGCCACTCGGTGACGCGTGAAATTGCCCAGCCACATCGACGTCTTGCCCGAGGTTGGTTTCACCGCATTCGGAAACACATCAAACGGAAGCTGGACTTCCAACGACCAGAAGTCTGGACCGACAAACGCCCGCGCGTAGATGCGTTCGACATTCCAGGCGTAGTCCGGCCCTTTCGCGTCTGCCACCGCGCCGTTGGCGTTGATGATGAAGTGATGGAATTCGCCTTCGTGACGGCCGGTCACATCGAAGAGGATTTCCACGCAGTCGTCCCACCAGGCCATCGAGTCGTCGCGGCCCTTCACTTTGCGCTCCAGCAATTCCGGAGTCGGTTCGGTCATGCGAAATCCAAACGTGACCGCTTCCGTCGTCCAGACGGCTTGGACCGAAGTGGGATACGTGGGCAGCTTTTGAGTCTCATCCCAACCGCGCACAAACGGCACCGGCTTCGCCCGCTTCCAAACCGGATCGTCCAACTTGCCGTCAATTTTCGGTGACTCGTCGACGTGCTCGATCAGCAACGGCGTTAATCCCGTTCCGCCATGCACGCTTTTGGACACGTGAAAGAACGCGGCAAATGGAGCGGCGAAGTACGCGAGTCGTTTTGCCGCCGGCTCGTCCGACGCAACTTCGGTGCGAGCTTTCTCCAACAGCAGCCGCATCTGTTCGACTCGTTCATGTGGAAAGCTGACCTTGTGCAGACCGGCGGGCGACAGTCGGCCATGCGGCCAGCGACTCCGCTCCCACCCGCTGATTTGCAACTCCACCAGTTCCTGCACCGTTTCTGCTGCCGGTCCGTACATCCGACGACAGTAGGCCTCGATCGCCGCATCGACGTTGAAGTCCGGGTTCCACAGGAGCTTGAGCCAGCAATACAGACTGAGGTGATGCCGAGGCCAATGGTCCTTTTCGCCGTTGATGAACGTGCCGACGGTCTTGTCGCGATTCTGCTGATAGAATTGTTGAATGGTGTGCGGGTACTGGTACATGACTTTCGTGCGATTCGCCGGCCAGCACGAGTAGTGCCAGTTCTGAATCTTGCGACCCGTCAAGCGAAACCACTTGTCGATGTTGGCTTGTTCGCTGAGTGCGATCGCCGGCTCCTTGTATTGAGCCAACCCCGGCATGCCGCACAATTGCACTTCCACGTTGTCGGGGAATTCGATGCCGTCGGGTGCCAGCGTGTAATTGAAGTACGGCAGATACACCACGGTTTTGTCCGGCCAGCGTTTCTTGACCGCCACCGCCAAGTCCGCCACGAACTTGGCCACAATCCGCGACGCCGAGCCGTACTGGCCGCCGTTCTTGTTCCACAGTTTGCGGCAGTGCTCGCAGTTGCAGGCAATCTCGGCGTCGTTCGGCGAAACGGTAATGGCGTTTCCACTGATTCCCACATGGGCCGGTTTTTCGCCGCGAACGTGTCGGTCGATGTTTTCCAGATAGGTTTCCAGCGTGCGAGGATTGCCGTAGCAAATCATGAAATGGTCTCGCGTGCCGTCGGTGCGAAGTTGAAACACTTCCGGACGTTGCTCGCGGTATTCCTGGACCGTGGCCCAGTTCGGCTGATGGACTCGAATTCGGTGTGGCCACGAATTCCCGGTTCGCAGAAACGTTTGCAGCGGCGCGAGCGGCGTGCCTTTGCCAAACCACGGGTCGGACATCGGCGGCCAGATCTCTCGCATGCGAAACGCCGGTGCGTCTTCCAAGCACACCGGTGCCACGCTGAGCGACTTGGAGGCAACGATCGATTGGCCGAGTTCTTCGGGGAAATACCACCGCACGCCGACATAGCGCTCCAGGAATTCAAACACGCCCCAAGCCGTGCCGCTGGACGTCGCGCCTCCGCCGAGCGCTTCGTCACGACCGACGATCAGCACAAAGCCGGGCGCGGTCTTGATCGTGAAGCCGTCGATCGGCATGCGTTTCACGTCGATGCCGTGTTTTCGAGCCAACTCGCAATCACCGATGACGATGGCCGGTCCTTCCGGCAATTTGCCGTCCGTGAGCGACAGCTTCGCGCCTGTGGTTCGCTCGATCAATGTCTGCAAATTGGCGACTGCTTGCCCGAGCGGACCTCGGCGAGCCACCATCACGGCGATCGACGCAACGGGTTTGCCGTTCGCAACGAGAGTCACCGGCGCGTGTTTCGGGGCGGGTCTCAACGTGACCGGGTTCAAGTCTTTTTCCGGTTCCGCGAACGTCGTTTGAGACATCCCAAACGCGGCACACAGCCAGATAACGATGGGAAGAAACTGATGAATGAGTTTCGACACGTGAACTCCTACAACTCAGGTGTTGATACGTGGGTGGCCGGGGTTGGAGCGAGGCACGAGCGAAACCCCGGTTGGAGCGTGCAACTCC
>JAQBZS010000560.1 GCA_027622115.1 Planctomycetota bacterium
CTCCCGAACAAATCGCTAAGTCGAAAATGAACTTGGAAAAGTTCATTCACTATTGTGCCGAGTTGGATATCGATGGCACGGAATTGACCGGCTACTACTTTCCCAAGGTCATCACCAACGATTACCTGATACACATCAAGCAGTTGACGTTTTCGTTGGGGTTGGACATTTCCGGAACGGCCATCGGCAACGACTTCTGCGTGGCTCCCGGCCCGGCTCGCGACGCACAGCTCAAAATGTGTCGCGACTGGATCGACTACGCGGCCACGATGGGCGCTCCGGTGATTCGCATCTTTGCCGGCAAAGTCGCCAAGGGCGACGACGAAAAGAAAGCCATCGCACGCTGCGTCGAAGGCATCAACGAGTCGCTCGAATACGCCGCGAAGAAGGGCGTGTTTCTGGCACTCGAAAATCACGGCGGCATCACCGCGACGCCCGATCAAATGTTGAAGATCATCGAGGCGGTCGACGATTCGCCTTGGTTCGGCGTGAACTTCGACGGCGGGAACTTTCGGACGGACGACCCGTATCGCGACCTGGCGCGGATCGCGCCGTACGCCATCAACGCGCAGCTCAAGGTTTCAATTCATCCCGAGGGCAAGGACAAGCAACCTGCGGACCTTGGTCGCGTCGTCAAGCTGCTCAAGGATGCCGGTTACCGCGGCTACATCGTGTTGGAATACGAAGAACGCGAAGATCCGTGGACTCAAATCCCCAAGATCATTGACGAAATGCGAACCTTGATCGGGTAACGCCGCATGGCCTTCAACCGCGACCACCAGCCGGATTCGAAGCGTTCCATGTTTGGGGGTGTGCTCCAGCATGAGACCGAGACGTCCTGGTTCGTGCTCGCCAATGTGTTGGACATTGTGTTGACGTTCTTGCTGATCCGTGAGCGCGGCTTTGTGGAAGCCAATCCGATCGCGCGTTTCTTCATCAATCATTGGGGACTCAAAGGCATGATCGGCTTCAAGTTGGGGCTGGTTTTGCTGGTCGTGGTCATCACGCAATTCGTGGCTTCTCGGCGACCGCAAGTCGCGCGGGCCGTCCTGATCTTCGGGACGGTCGTCGTGGGAGCCGTCGTGATCTACAGCGTTTCACTTCACAAGCAGTTTGTCGGCTAACGAACCGGACGTAGCTTGGGACCATTGTCCCGAGCGGTCACGGGACAATGGTCCCGTGCTACTAGTTGGTTTCAAATTGCGAGTTGCCTAACGAACCGGACATGTCTCAACCACCAACGCAACAACGAGCCGACTTCATCACGGGCGACGACGTGCGCTCCGCGTGTCGTGCAAGCCGTTGGACGGGGCAGACTTCGGGACTCGCACCCGGCTATGCGCAAGCCAACTTGGTGATACTCCCGGAAGCGCAGGCATTCGATTTCCTGATGTTTTGCCGTCGAAATCCCAAACCGTGCCCGCTGCTGGACGTCACCGAGCCGGGTGAGTTCACGCCGCGAAGTCTCGCACCGAATTCCGACTTACGCACCGATTTGCCCAGTTACCGAGTCTGGCGAGACGGCGAATTGACCGACGAGATCGGAGACATCTCCGCGTTGTGGCGACGTGACTTTGTGAGTTTCGTAATCGGCTGTTCCTTCACGTTCGAAGCGGCCTTGTTGCGAGCAAACATCCCCGTGCGTCACATCGAGCTTGAGCGGAACGTGCCGATGTTTCGCACGAATATCGAGTGTCAGCCGGCGGGAATCTTCCACGGACCAATGGTTGTTTCGATGCGACCGATGACGCCGTCGAACGCCATTCGAGCCGTACAAATCACATCACGTTTCGCGGACGTCCACGGTGCCCCGATTCATCTCGGCCTGCCCGAACAAATCGGCGTCAGCGATCTGCAAGCACCCGACTTTGGGGAAGCGGTCCCGGTGCATCGCGACGAGTTGCCGGTTTTCTGGGCCTGTGGCGTGACGCCGCAAGCCGTTCTCATGGCGGCGAAACCGCCGCTGGTTATCACACACACACCCGGCTGCATGTTTGTGACGGATGTCTTGGACGAGACACTCGCACTCGGCTAACTCCCCGGAAATCATCAGGAACTTCGAGCATGGAAGCTCACGAATCGGACTTACGCCGCCCACTTTCGCGTCTTCAGCAACACGCCGTGCGAACGGGCTCGCACTTCGTCGTGGCATTGGCATTCGCGATTCCGCTGTCCACGTCGGTCGTGGACGCTCTCGTGTTGCTGATCGCGATTTGTTGGCTCGTCGGTGGCCAATTTGCCGCCACGCTCGCCGTCATCCGCGACAATCGCATTGTCCAAGTCGCGCTGTTGTTGTTCGGCGTGTATGCCGTCGGCGTGACGTATTCCACGGCACCGCTCGACGAAGCACTCGGCATGCTTGGCAAGTATCGCAAGTTGCTCATGATCCCCGTGCTGATCCCGTTCCTGAGTCGGCGAAGCATCCGGCGATCCGCCATTCGCAGTTTTCAAGCGGCGATGATCGTGACGCTGGCGGCATCGACCTTGATGTGGTTCGGCGTGTTGGAATCCAAGTACGCGTACGGTTTTGAAGACAACTGTGCGTTCTTTAAGAACCACATCACGCAAAACATTCTGATGGCTTTCTTGATCTTCACCCTGGCACACGACCTCAACCTGCGAATCCCGGCAACCGACATCCTCGCCTATCCAAGACGACTTTGGATCAACGGCACGGCCGGTCGGTTGTGTGTTGTCGGGCTGATTGCTGCATGCACTTACAACTTGCTGTTCATGGTGCATGGCCGATCCGGCTACGTCGTGCTTGCGGCGTTGGCTTGTTTGTTCCTCTATCAACACTTCGGCAGCCGCGGCCTGATCGCATCGACCGTATCCGTTTGCGTGCTGGCCATCGTCGGCTATTCCGTGTCGAACCGATTGCAGCAACGCGTGGACCTCGCCATTCAGCAAGCTAGGTCGTTCAGCGAACGCGGAACCGCTGGCGAAGAATCCTCGATCGGCCGCCGGCTGACGTTCTACCGTGCCTCGCTGCAAGTGCTGACCGAATCGCCGCTCATTGGCGCCGGTACCGGCAGTTTTGAAACCGAATTGGCTCGGATCGAAGGTCCGCAAAACGTGGCCTCAAAAAACCCACACAGCGAATACTTTCATGCGGGTGTGCAGGCCGGTGCGATCGGCATCGCGATGTACGTGTTATTCTTGGTATTGCAGTGGAGATCGTGCTCGCGAGTTCCTGGCGACACGGCCAACATCGCGGCCGGAATTGTGGTCCTGATGGCGGTTGGCAGCGTGATGAATTCGTTGCTATTGGATACCACGGAAGGCCACATGTTCTGTTTGCTGACCGCCGCGAGTTTCGGGCAAATCCGCAAGATTCACGAACAGCAAAGCGGACAAGACGACACGGCCAATCACCCGGCGATGCAGCAGACCACGGCCGCGTAGCTCAATCTGGACACGATCGCTCACGCGTTTGCAGCGTCTGCTTGAAGCAACATCGTCAGGTACGAGCGTCGCTCGACATCTCGCAATTGCAGCCGTTCCGCCAGCGACAGTACCGCCGTCCGCGCCCCGTCCAGATCGGCGGTTTCGGCAATGGTCTCGATTTCGACAAACGTGCCGAGACCATCCACGTCATCAAGGACGACTTCCATCCCGCGGCTCTCCCAAGTCAACTGAAACGAGACGCGCCGCTTGCGAACGGAACGCGCTTCCTGAAATCCGAGGTTCGTAAGCAGTCCGGCAAACTGTTCCGTCGAAGCTGTTCCCTTGGCGAACGGAATCTCGATTTCTTCGCGCGCCTTCACGGCTCGATCGACGACCGGTCCTTTGTAAGTCACGCGGTTGTCTTCGCCGCTGCAACGAATTCGCAGGGCCTCATTCGTCTCTTTGAAGTTGCGGGACGGATGTTGAAAATAGCGATCGACCTGAGTGATTTCCGGTCCAGGCTGGGCCGAAAGGCTCGCGAGTTCCGATTGAATCCGGGCGACATCTTTAACGGCAAATTTCAGTTCAACTTCGAGCGTCATGCGGTGAATCCGTCTGTTTCAGCCGCGAAGCGGCGACAGCATTTAGGACACGGTTCCAGGATCGGTATGAAAACCGCGGAGCGGTGACAGAATCGGCAAATCGAAAACCAAGTCTCGTTCAGCGTGTAACGCGTCGAGCAAATGATCCACGTCGTGTCGGTCGTTGTACAGATGGCAAGACACTCGGATAAGCCGTTGCCCATTCCAACCCGTGATCGGGATTTCGATGCGGTGTCTTTCCCACAGCGCTCGTTGGAGCGGATCGCACTGACCGTTGATGGGGGCGATCCAGCCTTCCGGTTGCGGCAATCGCACGCTGATCATCGAGCCGTACATTGCCGAGTCCACGCCGACGATGGGTTCGCGACCCAGCATCGACGTCAGTCGCATCGCGGCGTCTCGGACCATCGCGTGCGTGGTCGAGCGGAAATCGGATACGCCGACGCTGCGCATGAAATCGATGGCCGCCGAGAGGGCCAGGAAGGCGGCGGGGTCTCGCGTTCCGACCCAATCGAAGTCGTCCTGCCAACGTACTGGGCGACCGCTCAAGCTACCTCCCCAACTCAGCATCGGCATGCGGACCTTGGGTTGCCACTTCGACGACACGTACAGAAACCCGCTACCGAATGGGCCGCACAACCACTTATGGCAACTTGCCGTATAAAAGTCGCAACCGAGAATGCGGACGTTGAGCGGGATCATCGCCACGGCGTGCGGACCATCAATGCAAACCGTGATGTCTCGCGCCTTGGCTCGGCGACAGATTTCTTCAACCGGCAGGATGACGGCCGTGGACGACGTGACGTGGCTGACCACAATCACCCGAGTCCGGTCAGTCACGGCGTTGAAAAACGTATCCACTGCGGCGCTCGCGTCTTTCGTGATGGGCAGCGGTTGAGTGACAAGCCTCGCGCCGGCATCGCGACAACGCCGCCGCCAGATGCGGGTGACTGCACCGTATTCCAGATCGGTCAACAAGACTTCGTCATCGACGCCGAGCGGGATGGTGTCGGCGGCGACGTTCATTCCGAACGTGGCGTTGTCAACGAACGACAAGTTGCCAGCCGGTGTGCCGATGAACTCGCCCAACTTTTGACGCGTGGCGTCGAGTGCGTCTTCGGCACGGCGAATGAAGAAGTCCATCGGTTGGCGTTCGAGTTGTTCGCTCCATTGCTCGCGGGCTCGTCGCACGCAGTCCGGCGACGGACCGAACGAACCGTGATTCAAATACGTCACGCCTTCATCGAGCGTCCAGGCGGACTTCCAATGTTGGGTGTCTCGTGTTGTGTCCATCGTGTACCGGGGTATCGGCGCTCGCAGCCTAGTGCCACGAATCAGAAATGATTGCACAAGTTCTTGGTAACGCTCGAGCCGGTCGGAAGCTTCCCTGCCGGTTTGTCCGGCAGGAAGCAAAGGTTGACGGCTAGCCTCGTCTTCCACATCGCGAATTCGGCCCCTGCCGGTTCATCCGACGGGAGCCAAAGGTTTTTGGCTTGCTATTTAGTTT
>JAQBZS010000561.1 GCA_027622115.1 Planctomycetota bacterium
GCAGGGCATCGACACGGCCGACACGAAGGCGTGGCGGATGTTGTTCCAGGTCCACGGGATCGTGGACGACATGGTGATCGAAGCGACGGCCGACCACGTTCGCGCCGGTCTGAAGGGTCTGTTCGCTCGCGGCTACAAGGAACTGCCGGACGCCCCGGTGACCAATCGCGGACTGACGCGCACCGTACCGGAAGTGGATCGGAAATTGCCCGAAGAGCCTGACGAGTCGAGTTCTCAAGACTCGGACGACACACCGGACGTCGCCGAAATGATCGTGGAGCAATAAGAACTGATCCGCGATGGCATGCCGATCAAGCAGGGTTGGCGGAAGTGGGTCGCCGATGGCGGCCCGGCGGATCCGCGCTCGACCAAAGGCTACATGACCTACAACGCCTACCGCCGGATGCTCTCGCGGATTGCGTACACCGGTCGTTGGGAGTTTGGCCGCAAGCGCAACGAGTTTTCGACCAAGCGGGACTACTCGCGGCAGATTGAACAACCCGACAGTGAGGTGGAGAAGTTCCTCTGCGAGGAGCTTCGCATTGTCGATGATGAGTTGTTCTTCGCCGTCCAGCGGCAGCTGGCCAAACTGAAGCACGGGCCGCGTGGTCCCAAGAAAGACAAGATCCCGCACCTCTGGGATCTGGTCGTCAAATTGTTCTGCTGTGCCCGCTGCGAAGAGCGTTTTCACCAGACCGGCGCTGGCAGCAAGGGCATGCATTGCAAAAACGGCGATCTGTGTCCTTGTAATTCGGCCGTGCGCCGTGAAGAGGCCGGGCCGCTGAGCGGAAATCCCAAACACCAAATCGCAAATCCCAAACAAATCCAAATGTCGAAACTCGAATGACCGAAACTGACGCCGTGTCCCGTTTTGAATTTCGGTCCTTGGGATTTTGAATTTGTTTGATATTTGGTGCTTCGGATTTGTGAATTCCCGCACCGCGGGGTCTTCCATCCCTACCTGATCGGCGCCGTTCGTGATACGACCGGACAGTCGAATGTGGAGTCGGCCGAAGCGCCTACCGAAGTGTCGGTCTGGCTGCGCGAGCCGCCGCTGCGAGATCGGCTCGCCCCTCGCGTCCACCATCTGATCGTCGGTGGCTCCGATCGATGCTCCGGCGTTTACTCCGCCGCCAGCCATCCAGATGTTGAAGCCGTAGGGATTGTGGTTGCGGCCGCTGCCCCCCTGCTTCATCGGCGTGCGACCGAACTCGCCTGCCCAGATGACCAGCGTCGTATCGAGCAGGCCGCGCTGTTTGAGATCGGTAAGCAACGCGGCAATCGGCTGGTCCGTCTGGGCGGCGTTGCGGCGATGATAGTCGATGCTGTTGTCGTGGCCGTCCCAACCCAACTTGTCCACGGCGTTGTACGTCTGAACGAAGCGGACACCTTTCTCGATCAGTCGCCGAGCCAGCAGGCACATGCGACCGTATTTAGCTTTTGCCGTGTTGCTGTCATGGACTGCGTATGCGTCCTGAGTCGCCTGTGTCTCCTGGGACAGCTCGCCAATGTCGAGCGCTTCCGACTGCATCCTAAAGGCAAGTTCGTAAGAAGCGATGCGGCCGTCGAGATCGAGCACTCCGGGCCGCTTCTCCGCGTGCCGGCGATTCAGTGCCTGTGCGAAATCGAGCGTCGAACGCTGCACTTCTGCCAATCGCTCCGGCGGGGACAGGTTCAGCACGGGCGAGCCTTCGTGTCGGAACTGAGTCCCCTGAAACGCCGCTGGCAGGAAGGCATTGCTCCAGTTTGCCGAACCACCCAGCCCGGCGACCTGGTACAGCAGCACATAGCCGGGGAGATTCTGGTTTGCCGAACCCAGCCCGTACGTCACCCACGAGCCAAGACTCGGCCGGCCGCCGAGGATCGCTCCCGTGTTCATCAGATACGTTGCCGGTGCGTGGTTGGAGCTCTCGCTGAACATCGAACGGACCACGCAAAGTTCGTCGGCGTGGCGGGCCGTATGCGGCAGCAGGTCCGAGAACCAGCGGCCGGACTCACCATGCTGAGCCCACTTCCAAGGCCCGGCCATCAGTTCGTCTTTGCAGTGATTGAAGACACCGCCGACTTCGTCGTGGTGCTGCTTGAACGATTCCGGCACGGGCTTGCCGTCGAGTTTGATCAACTCCGGTTTGTAATCCAGCAGGTCGAATGTTGAAGGTCCTCCATATTGAAAGAGAAAAATCACCTGCTTGGCCCGAGGCGCGATGTGTGGCAAACGCACACGCAGCGGATCGAGCGGGTCAATCGCAGGCTTCGATTCGGGTGAAGCTTGCAGTTCCTCGGCGAGCAATGCACCCAAAGCGACGCTGGCAAACCCGGCAGCGGAGCGAGTGAAGAAATCTCGACGTGATGGAAGTTTCAGCATGCTGACCTCGACAATCAGTCGATGTAGATGAATTCATTCAGGTTGAACATTGCCCGGCAGAGGTCGATCAGGGCGAGCCGTTCGGCCTCGGACTTCGAGGCATTGACACGGTGCTTGTCCGCGTGACGCAGCAGCAGGTCTTGAGCGAGTTTCCGTTCTTCAGGCTCGGGGGCACGGGCCAGGGCGAGCTGAAAAACGGTCGCGACGATTCGGGACGACTGGTCCGTCTCTTGCGATTCGCCGGCTGGCAGGTTGCAAGCCTGCCAAACTCGATCTGCGAACGCTTCTGCATATCGCACTGCGGTCAGGCTGTTCAGCAGCATCAAGGCCTGTGGAGCCACGACGGTCGTATCACGACGGGCGCACGACACGGTCGTATCCGGTAAATCGAATGCCTGCAGTAACGGGATCGGCAGACAGCGTTTCCGCACGAGGTACAGGCTGCGAACGTCGGTCGCTTCGACGGGGTCGGTGTACCAGCCCTGACGCCGTCCATCGTCCTTCCCCTCGATCGCTTCCAGAATCGCCGGCTGAGCGTGCAGCAGTTCTTGGGGGACCTCGGGCCAGACCGACTTGCCACCGTCGTATTTCTTGAGCAGCCCCGACACTGCCAGCAGGCTGTCCCGCAGGGTCTCAGCATCCAGTCGTCGCAAGTTCTGCCGCCACAGCCAGCGGTTGTCCGGATCGATCTTCGCCGCCACAGCCACGTGTGATGACGCGCGTCGGTAAGCCCTTGTCATGACGATCGCTTGGTGCAGGCGCTTGATCGACCAGCCGTCTCTGACAAATCTCGCAGCCAAGTAGTCGAGCAACGCGGGATGTGTCGGACGAGCTCCTGTCATTCCGAAGTCATTGGGCGTCGCCACCAGCCCGGCGCCAAAATGCTGCTGCCAAACTCGGTTCACGATAACGCGAGCCGTCCACGGGTTACCGGGTGAGGCGATCCAGTTGGCCAGAGCGAGCCGTCGTCCTGTCGTGTTTTGCGTCGGTGCATGAGTCTCTGCCGGTCCTGGATACAGCTCCGACGGAAAGCCGGGCGCGACTTCGTCGCGCGGATCGCGAAACACTCCCTGGTACAACACGCGAGTCACCGGAGCCGACGAGCCCGCGTCGGTCGCTCCCATCGCACTCAGCGGCTGACGCTTTTGCGCCTCGAGAGCCGAGATCTCCTTCGATAATTCCGCATTTCGCGTCTTGCCCGATTCCTGATCCTTGTCGATCTTTGCCTGCTCGACCTTGAGTTGTTCAATCTGCTGGTCGAGCGTGGCGTTGTGCCGTTCGATCGACTGACGCTGCTCCGGCAGTTCAACGACCAGATCGTCCTGTGGTGTGATTCCGGCAAAGAACGCCCTCAGCCGGTAATGGTCAGCCTGCGACAAGGGATCGTACTTGTGATCGTGGCACTGGCAGCATGACATTGTCAGGCCGAGAAACGCGGATGCCGTGGTGTTGGTCAGGTCAGCCATCATTTCGGCGCGGAGACGATCTTCTTCCTGAAAGATCGACGCCGTGCTGTCCCACTGCCCCAGCCGCAGGTAACCGGTCGCAATGAGCGCATCAGCTTCGGCGGAAGTCTGAGGCAGTCCGTTGACGATCTCGTCACCGGCAAGCTGCTCGCGGATGAAGTGGTCGAACGGCTTGTCGGAGTTGAATGCACGGACGACGTAATCGCGATACATCCAGATCTGTGGGCGGAACTCGTCGCGTTCATAACCATTGGTGTCGGCGTAGCGAACAACGTCGAGCCACAACCTTGCCTGCCGCACACCGTACGTCGGCGAGGCCAGCAGCCGATCCACGAGTTTTTCATATGCCTGGTGCGACTTGTCATTCACAAACGCAGCGACCTGCACCGGCGTGGGCGGCACTCCGGTGAGATCGAACGTCAGGCGTCGAATCAGCGTGCGGCGATCAGCTTCAGGGGCCGGTGTGATGCCGACTTCTGCAAGGCGTTTGTCGATGAAATGGTCAATTGTGTCGTAGGATGGCTCTTCAGAGCCGTCCGTGTCACTGGCTGTTTTTGCGGGACCGCTCTGGAGAGCAACGGGTTTCAGCGACCACAGATCCAATCGCTCGCCATGAAACAACTTGCGGATGGGGTTGCGTGGATCCACGAACGCTGTTCCGACCGGCACAATCCTGGGAGCGGGCTGAAAGGCCAGCTCGCCTCGCCCTGGCGACCACGCATCGAGATTAGCAATCGAACTGCCAAGCAGCATCGCGTCGAACAGGGTTTCGCCGCTGCCGCTGGCCATCAACGAGAGTCCGGTCACTTCGCAGTCGCCCAGATCTTTCCACAAGTCGATGGTCACCACGGTCCAGTCCGTGGGCGCGGCATCGTCGACCACAATCGCATCCATGCCCGTCTCATTTGGCCCGGCGACATAGCGGCCACCGGGCGCGGGCGTCGCTTTCGCTGGCGGCCATTTGCCTTCGCGAGCGACTTCGAGCATGGCGCCTCCGCCACCCGTTTTCTTCCACGCATACCGCAAATAGCGATACTCGGCCGGCCCGGGCTTTTCGCGAATCGGCAACTTCCAGTCGTCAATCTGCTCGGCGAACTTTTCACGCGGCGAAACTGCCACGGCCAGCGAACCACGATGCGTGTCGCGCCGCTCAAACCGCGACTTCGCCTCGCCTTTGGTGAGCGCCGCCAGGAACGGCTCCTCATCGTCAAACAGCACCAGCACCGGCCGAGGCCAAACGGCCCCGTCATCGACCCACTGCGTCAGCGCCTCGATCTCCTTGGCTGCAAGTTGGTCTTTGGGCGGCATCTGCAGATCAGGATCGTCGAACCGAATGGCCTTCACCAGCAGGCTCTTCGCGGCATCGCCCGGCACAATTGCCGGCCCCGAGTCGCCACCTTTCAGTGCGGCTTGCAGAGAATCCAGCCGCAGCCCGCCTTCCTGCTTCTCCCGCCCGTGACACGACACACACTTTGCCCTCAACAGCGGCTCGACCGTCTGCATGAACCGCTCGGCCGGTTGAGACGGCGAATCCTCAGTCGCGACGACCCGTTCGCAGAACGCGAACGTCCACGCGAGTAACAGCAGAGTTGACGACGTACGATGTCGCTTCATGGCGACTCCTTCTTTGTCCGGGCTTCGACCGGCTCTCTTTCTTCCAGAAGA
>JAQBZS010000562.1 GCA_027622115.1 Planctomycetota bacterium
ACGTGCTCGACCGGAATGCCGAACAGCAAGTCGCCCAACCAGAATGTGCAGTATTGACTCGGCACTGAAACATCGCGAAGTTTTCCGTGATGCGGAGCGACTGCTCTTTGGGCATTTCAGCACGGTTCAGAATGGCGATGAGCGACGACTTGTCCGTCTGTGACAGAATCAACTTGAAGTGTCGCTCGCCTTCTTCTTCGGGATTCAGCAGATAATAGTTACGAATCTTTCGCGGAGAGAATCCATCGACCGGTTCGCGCTTTCCTTCGTCGAGTTTCTCAATGGCATTTGCCAGTGCCGCCAAACGGAAGATCCAAAAACTCACCAAAACGTGAGAATG
This sequence comes from Planctomycetota bacterium, assembly GCA_027622115.1. Taxonomy (GTDB): domain Bacteria; phylum Planctomycetota; class Planctomycetia; order Planctomycetales; family Planctomycetaceae; genus JAQBZS01. Next base: position 341 of record JAQBZS010000562.1, read on the forward strand.
AACTTGGAAATGGTCGCGAGGATCGAAGATATGGATATGAAGCGAACACCGGCCGAAATCGTCGACCGGTGTTCGTAGGTGTCTTCGCAGCTCAATCCCGACTCGATTGGTTAAGCGGCGGCTCGCGATGCACTGCGGCGCTTGGGCATCGGCAGGATCGACGGTTCGGACTCATCACACGCCGCCAAAAACGTCTGGAAGATTTGCAGGTCCAGCGCGGAGGCCGTCGCGTTTTCGGGGTGCCATTGGACGCCCATGCAGAACCAGTCTTCATCGACGGACTCGATGGCTTCGACCACGCCGTCCGGACAGGTCGCCGCCACTTTGAACGGGCTGGCAACTTGGTTCAGCGCCATGTGATGCTGGCTGTTCACACGGATTTCGCCGGGACCGTAAATCGCGTCCGTTCGGGTTCCGGGAACGATTTCCAGGACATGTCGCAATGAGATTTCGACTTTGTCCCGGTGGTGCAGCGCCTTGGGGACATCTTCCGGAATGTGCTGGAACAGCGAGCCTCCGCACATGACATTTAAGAGTTGCATTCCCGATCCAATGGCCAAGATCGGCAGCCGTTTTTCGACGGCCAACTTGCAGAGACGTCGATCGAAATCTTCGCGACGATTGGCCATCGGTCGAGTGGACGGGTTCTTATCAAAACCCAGTCGGACGGGATCGAGGTCAAGGTTACTCCCCGTGAGGACCACGCCATCCACCAACGACAGAAACTGCGAGAGATCCGCATCATCGGAAACTGGTGGGACCAAAACCGGCAGGCCTCCAGCAGCCGATACTGAGTCGTAGTAGCCGGTATTGACCCAAGTCAACGCGTGGGCGTCGCCTTTTTCCGCACGGTACTCTCCATTGATGGCGATGACGGGCTTCTTGGTTTTCGCGGGCATTTCGGTTCCTTCCGAACTGGGTAATTGCCACGAGCCTTGTGGTCGCGGCGAGGAAAAACGCAAGTGCTTGATCAATCTGAGACAACGAGCATGAAAACCACGAAATCCAATTCCGCGGAGTCGCCATTCAACGTTGACATTGTTCAAGCCCAACTACAGCAAGGATTCTGAGAGCAAGGATTCTGAGTCGCCTCGGCGGGGATCAGGCGACGTCGGCAAACGAGAGGTAATTCGTTTACGGGTGGACGGGCAACAACGGCCCTCGGAACAAGCCAAGGGGGCGGGCGCGAGAAAGCATTCGCGTAGCGCGGGGAGGGACTCATCCGTGATTCCCGTCGTTTGGTCGCCGAAGAGATTCGTACTCTTCCACGACTCAGTGAGTACCAAAGGAAAGAGCGAACTCCGTCTCGCTCGATGACTCCTCCGGTGAGGGCGGGGAATCTATCGCTCGTGATTTGCTTTGTAAAGCAGTTGGACGATTTTGTGCCTCAAAACATCTTGACCGCAGGATGTGGTATGCCGGACGTGCGTAGCACGGTGATCCACTTCAGATTTGGCGGGCGTTCGACTCGGAATTCACCAACAACGGCAAACCGCCAAATCTGAAATTCGAAAGCCTGACCCCCAAGTTCTCGATTCGCGCGTTTTTCGAAGGAACGTCGACCCAACCACATCGCTCGAAAATCAACAGCGTGTTCGGAATGGGCCGTCGGACGGACCACACTCTGGCGATTGTCGTTACGACGAACATCCGCACGCGGGCTTTTTGTTGGAATCCGCTCATGCGTATCCTGTCCGGTTTGGCCTACTGAACGACTGCCGAACTCGGGTGCATCCATGACCGACCTCCGACCGCAAATTCGCGTTGTCCGCATCTTTGTCTCTTCACCGTCCGACGTGGCGAAAGAGCGCAAGGCACTCGACGAAGTCGTCGACCGCATCAACAAGACCGACGGGGATCGCTTGGGCGTGCGGCTTGAGCTGTTTCGCTGGGAAGACGACGTCGTGCCCCGGATCGGCCCGCCGCCGCAGACCGTTGTGGACGAGCAGACGCCCGAATGCGATGTGTATCTCGGCATCCTGTCCGGGCGTTTCGGGACTCCCACCGGAAAATTTGGATCGGGCACGGAAAAGGAGTTTCGAGACGCCTATCAACGGCACTCGAACGTCGGCCAGCCGTGGATTCTGTTCTATTTCAAGGATCCGCCACCGGTGCCCAAGTCATCCGCCGACATCGCACAGTTGGGCAAGGTGATCGCGTTTCGCGAGGAGTTGGAAAAACTCGGACTGATTGGCCGTTACAAGAGTCAAAGCTTTGTGACCACGGTCGAACAGCATTTGCGGATGCTCCTCAAACAGCTCGAAGCACCGCGAGCGGAGACGCACTCGACAGCCGAGCGGCAGGTCCGCGTGCCGCCCGGTTATCGCGACTGGCTGCGCGGCGAGTGCGCGGAATTGGAGTTGCTTGGCCTGCGACTCCAACACGGACAGACGCTGCGGTTGAATCACATCTATGTGCCGTTGATCTCCTCGGAACGCCGCCGAGACAAGAAAACACGGCGCGACTCGCAAGCAGAGACGTCTCTGGCCGTCAACGAAGAAGGCCTGCCGAAACAAGACGACAAGCCACAACTCCTGCTCGATTGGCTCGGCCACGAATCGCTCTACGTCTCCGGTCCTCCCGGCTCGGGCAAGTCCACGTTTTCGAAGTGGGTGGCTTGGCTGGCGTGTGCGGGTGCGATTCCCGTTCATGACGTCATTGCGGACAAGGACCACACGGAGTCTTTCCCAAGCGACTTCCAAAACCGGCTGCCGCTGTTGGTCCGGCTTCGCGACTTCTGGAAATACTTGCCGCTGCAAAATGGCGAGCCAAGCCGCTCCGGTCTGGAAGCCGCATTGGCCCATTGGCTGGCCGAACGTGACGTCCCGCAATTGGACGGGCCGCTGTTGCGGGCGCATCTGGAGCAGGGCTCGGCATTGTTGATCTTTGACGGCGTGGACGAAGTCCCGCCCACCGAAGTGGTCGGCGAGCAGCAAGTGCGGCCCCGAGAACTGCTGCTCAACGGGCTGTCTGCCGCCGTGTCCGAATGGGGCCAGGCCGGTAACCGAGTCCTCGTCACCAGTCGACCGTACGGCTTGGATGAAGCCGCCCAACGCAAGCTCGGCCTGACCGCCGCCACGGTCACGGACCTGGACCAGCCGCTGCAACAGCTTCTCGTCAAGCGCTGGTTCGATGCTTTGGACGATTCGCAGGAACAAGGTGCCGAGACCGCCGGCCGCTTCCTCGCGCATGTGGGCGAGCGTCCGGAACTGGCACCGCTGACCGCCAATCCCATGCTGTTGACGGCGGCCTGCGTGATCTACGGCCAGGGCAAACGGCTGCCGCAGGACAAGTACGAACTCTACGACCGCATCATCGACAACGTGCTCTTCAACCGTTACCCGCTTGAGACGCGGATCATCGCGTTGGAACGTGGCCGATTGAGCGTGATTGCGCACGGCATGCACACCGGGGCCGGATTGCAGGAAGACCGAGCCACGCCGGAAGCCCAGGCCACGGTCGACGAATTGGACCGCATGCTCAGCGCGTACCAGGACAGCCGCCGCGGCAAGGAGCCCGGCTATCGAGACGCCGTGACGGCTCGCGAGCAACTGTTGTCTCGCAGCGGCCTGCTGTTGCCGCAGGGGCATAATCGAGCTGGCTTTTACCACCTCACGTTTCAGGACTTCCTCGCGGCGCAGCGGATCCTCGACCTGGAATGCGAGTCCGTCGCCGAGCTGGCGAACTTGTTCGCGCTGCGAGCGTTGCAGCCGGAATGGCACAGCACGTTGTCGTTCGTGTTCAGTTCTTACTTGGCGAAGAACACGTCTTCGGACAAGCCGGTGCAGTTGCTGGAGTTGATGCTGGATCGTGTGAGTGGCGAGGAACCGCTGCCGACGTGGGGCTTGCCGGTCGTGGCGGCGGACTGTTTGCAAATCCTGTTGGGTCACGGATTGCAATTGCACGAATTACGCCAGGAGCAGTTCCGGCAAATCTGCCTGGCCTCGTTCGAGCATGAAGCTCCCGTCAAGGATCGCCATCATCTGGGCGTGACGCTGGGACTGTTGGGCGATCCGCGAATCATCGACGACCTGCGTGACCCCGCCGCCTACGTCACCATTCCCGCCGACACGTACCTGTTGGGCGATGACAAACAGCCGCAGCGGATCGAGCAGCCGTTTGCGATTGCTAGGTACCCGGTGACCAACAGCCAGTACCGCGTGTTCGTGGAAGCCGGCGGCTACAAGAACGCGAAATGCTGGACCGACGAAGGCTGGACCTGGCGCATGCAGAACGAGATCACCGAGCCGCGATATTGGCAGGACGGCAAGTGGAACCGTCCGAACTTGCCGGTGGTCGGTGTCTGCGCGCACGAAGCGGACGCGTTCGCCGCATGGGTTGGCGGTCGGTTGCCGACGAACGAAGAGTGGGAGGCTGCGGCTCGCGGAACGGACGGGCGAATCTATCCGTGGGGCGATGACTGGGAGGACGGGCGATGCAACGCGCTAGATCGTGAGTTCCGTCGTACTTTGCCAGTCGGCGCATTTCCGCGATCGGAATCCGTGTTCGAAGTCCATGACATGTCGGGCAATGTTTGGCAGTGGGTTGCTGGAACAGGCAGTGAACGTGTGTTGCGTGGCGGTTCCTGTTTCGACCATGCCCATTGCTGTCGCTGTTCCTACCGGGGCACGCTCCACGCTCACCGCCGAGGCAACGGCGTAGGGTTTCGTGTGGTTTGTTGTTCTCCCAGGACTCAGTAATCACTGGGCAGCTTATCTACCTTACCACTTGACAGCTTTTCCCCTTTTCCCCTTTACCTGCGAGACGCGCAGCGTCGCGCAAAAAATTTTCGGGAGGCCTTGATGGCACGGGACACGAAGGAACTTGAAGTGATCAACAAGGCGTACGACTTGGTCGTGTGGGCGTCTCGCCACATTGCCAAGTTTCCTCGCAACCACAAGTTCACGTTGGGCGACCGCATGTCCAACGGATTGCAGGAGTTGCTTCAGCTATTGCTGCAAGCCAAGTACACGCGTCAGCGGCGACCGCTCTTGGAACGGGCCAACACGCAATTGGAGATCTTGCGCTTTCAGTTTCGCATGGCCAAGGACTTGGAGTGCTGGAACATCGACCGCTTGGGCACGGGTTCGCGGTCGATCAACGAAGTCGGACGGTTGGTGGGCGGCTGGCTGAAGAGTGCGTAGCACGACGC
>JAQBZS010000563.1 GCA_027622115.1 Planctomycetota bacterium
GGGCGGTGCGAAGCAGGTTTTCAGCGGTCCGGTCGGTACGTGCGACGCCGATAGACTCGCCGAGACTGGTCACCGGTAAGCATCGTGGCAGACCGCATCCGAAGCCCGGCCTTCATCACCCAGCAATTCGGCTGCCTGTTGCGCACCCAGGCTTCCGGGGAAATCGCGAATTGTTTCTCGCAAGTACGTGCGGGCGGTGTCGATGTCGCCTTTGTCGAAGAATTGCTTCCCCATCCGAAACTTCGTCATCGCCGGCCGGTACGCCCATCGTTCGAAGAATCTCGACCACATCACGATGTCGCCGTCGATTTGGCGGGCGTTGGCGTTTCGTCGCAAGGGGATGTTCGTTCGACCTTGAGCAAGATGCCGCAATGCTTGTTGGGCCGACTTGACGACTTCCGCGTCTGGATCCTTGAGGCTGGCGATGATGGCGTGCGGTGCGCTCGGATTCGTTTCAGCCAAGGCGTCGATGGCCACGATGCGTTCAATCGGGTCGGCGGATTGCAGTCGCTTCAACAGGACCGGGACGCTTGGCAGGTTGATCTTCGGTCCGATGCCGGCGTGTCGCGTCCACACTTCCCAGCGTTGTTTCGCAAGTTGCCGCCGGGCGACATCGGCACCGAGTTCCGGTCCGAAATCGTGACGTGCGTTGGTCCGAGTCAAAATCGCGCGAGCCCGCTGCCGCACGAGATCGCTCGGGTCGACCAGTGCGTCCAACAAATGCTGGTGATATGCGACTCGCCGACGATTCACGGCACTCGCGGGATCAAGCCGATGGACGCCGAGTGTCTTGCAACCGAGGTCAACGAACTTCATCGCGGCGAGAGCATCCGCGAGTGTTTGCACCGCCGCCCAACGGGACGCCGCATCCGGAGCCTGTAACGCCTCGACCGCGCGGTCCGGCGCGAGCGACAACAGGACTCGCCGCGTCTCAAGGCCACGAAACCATTCCTGCCAAGCCGCCACGCGATCGGTCGACTCGTGCCGCATCAAGGCCGCGACATCGGTTTCGGCGATGCCGAGCAGCGCGTGGTGAACGAGTTCTCGAACGACGACATTGGGGTCGGACAGCAGCGGCACCAGTTCCGTCGGCATATTGCGCGACCGAAGTGTCAGCGAGTTTACGGCGGCCAGACGACGCACCCGTTCTTCGTGTTTCAACTCGCGCGCGATCTGCGAATCGGTCAACTGCACGTAGACTTTTTGCAGCCGTAGCGCCGTCCAAAAATCCTGCCACGCCTGTGAACTTGCAGCTCGTGACTGTTCGGTGCCTCCCGGCGACGGACCGAAATCGTGCCCTGTGAGAATTCGGAGCGCCTTTCGGATTTCCTGTGTGTCAAACCGGGCGTCGCTGGTGGCGTGGATCAATTGTCCCAGCATGCGACGCTCGATCTCCAGGACTTCGCTATTGCGTCGCGCCCAACCGCGACCTCCGGTCAACCGCTGAACCAAGAGCAGTCCCCGGCCCATGCCGGATGATAATTTCGTTTTCCATGTTGTCGGCAACTTGGAGACGAATATCGCGACTTGGCGAGTCAACCGGATATAGGTCTGGCTGATGCCCAGAATGGAATTCGGCTGCACTTGCGGCCCGGGGACAAACCGGTACGTGCCGTCCGTTCGATTCGCAATATCCGTCAAACGTGCCTCGCCGGCCTTGTTGCGGAAACCAATCGTATGCACCGTGACGCCCGCGGCTTTGAGTTTTGGAAACGTGTTCGGTCCGAATCCCGTGAACGCGCCGTCCGACAGCAGGTAAATGATGTCCGGTTTGAGGGCCTCAGTGACGTCTCGGACTGCGGGTTCCGGATTCGTTCCGCCGCCTTCCAACTCGTAATCGATTAAGGCTCGCACATAGGCGGCTTTCCCGCTGGGTGATGCGTCTTGCAGCGTGCGATCGATGAGGTATCGGTGGCTGTTGTCGAAGAACACCACGTTGAATCGCTGTCCGCCTTTCAGATTCAGCAGCGACCGCAAGACCTCCAGCCGAGCCGCTTCGAACGCCTCGCCCGACATGCTGCCGGATTGATCCACGATCCAGACCACCGACTTCCCAACACCCTTCGTGCCGAAGAACGTCACTTCTGGAACTTCACCGGCCTTGAGCGTTTCGATGAACGGCGTCACCGGTGACTCCTCGGCGGCGATTTCCTCGCGAATTGCCACGAGTTCCCGCGAGATGGCGGCGGTCGAGACAAGTTCCACGCGGCGGGTCTTGCCGTCGCCGAGCGTCGGCGACATGTCGATCGAACTCTTCGGACTCGGCGATTTTGCGTTGGGCTCGCGCGGTTCGGGTTGAAGAACGCTCTGGGATTTTGCGTTCGACGACACGTTGGATTCATTCATCGTGCCGGATGAATCGAGTTTTGTCACCGTATTGCCGGGTGCCCCCGAGTCGTCCGTCGTCGATGTGTCGCCGTCCATCAGTCCCACAACCAGCATCACGATCAGCAGCGCGACTCCAACGGCTGAATCCAGCGCGACCTGCATCACGGAGTTCGAGTCCTGCAAAGTTGGGTCTGCCAGATTCGTGTTCGACAGAGCGGAGTCCGTCGAATCCCGTGCGGAGTTTGAATCGGTGCTCATGTTGACCTACCGTCATCAATGCGAGATGCAACCCATAGCCTATCTGAAACGGAGTTTACCGCATCATTCCCGGCTAGCGAGCACCGAATGGCATTCAACGAACAACAGGCTGAAATCCTTCGAAGCGCCTTGGCGGGGCTCGCCGGCGTGAGCGAAAAGAAGATGTTTGGTGGGCTGTGTTTCATGCTCAACGGAAACATGCTGTGCGGCGTCCACAAGGGCGGGGGCATGGCTCGAGTTGGCAAGGAGAACGAGCCGGGGGCCCTGGAGTTGGACGGAATCGCTCCACTCTCATTTACAGGCCGACGCATGGGCGGAATGGTCGACATGAGCGAAACCGCAATCCGGGACGCCGAAATCCGCGGTGCCGTGCTGACGCTCGCCAAGAAGTTTGTCGGTTCGCTCCCGGCCAAATGACGCTGGACCATTCTCCAGAAACAATACTTGCAGGCGGCACAATATAGCGACTAAAAGACTGCGCCAACTCGCGAAGCGGTTAAGTTCAACGACCGAGATCACCGAGCCAACCTGACCTCGGAATATGACAAACTCGCCGACGGAATTATTCGTCGCGCTATTCGCTGCGTTTGATCTGGCCGGTGAAGTAGCGTCTCGGTGTGACAAAGTCCCGCAATCGCCCTAGCATCATTTGCAATTGCTCGGGATGCGAATCCGCGAGGTTCTTCATTTCTTTCGGGTCGGCGCGGAGGTCGTAAAGCAGAAATGTTCCGGCCGGTCGATCAAAAATCAGCTTGTAGTGGAAATCGTGAATCAGGCCGATCATGTCGTAGTGCGTCATCAACGCCACGTCTCGGTTTCGAAACCGGCTGAGCGTCTTGGGATCCGTGTCGCCTCGCATCAGCGGCACCAGGCTGGCCCCGGGCAGCGGGTCTTCCGCTCGCGGGTTCGAATGTTTGATTCCCGCCAATTCCATGACGCTCGGCACAAGATCCACGTGCAAGACGGGTTCATCGCTCGACAGATTCGGAGTTCCGTCGGGTGCCTTGATGATCAGCGGAATATGCAGACTCTGCTCGTAAAGGTGAGACACATAATACATGTGCTCGTGCTCCCACCATTGGCAACCGTGATCACTGACGATCACGATCATCGTGTCATCATACAGCCCGCGTTCCTTAAGTTTGTCCAGAACCCTGCCGATTTGACCGTCCGTCCGCGTGATTGTCTGGTAGTAGCGTTCGTAAATGTCGAAACGCAAACCGGATGCGACCAATGCGTCTGCTTCGTACGGTTCCAGACCGTCGTAAAAACCGAGTTCCCGAGCCCGTTCCAAGTTCGTGCGGCGCCACGGGAAATGCGTGTCGGACATGTGTTCGCACATGAAAAACCGCTCGCCGGGTTCAATTGTGTCCAGGAATTCGCACATGCGATCCGTGTACTTGTCGCCCGGCCAAACTTCTTGAGCTTCGTCTTCGTCGGATAACGACGCGTCGTAGTCCGGCTCGTAGTCGGTCTCTTCGGTGCCTCGAAGATGCTGCGGGACGTAAAGATCGTAGTAAGACGAGTAGGCACCGTGGCACCAGCGGTTGATGCCGGCGGCTTCCAGTACTTTGTAGAGATTGTTGTAACGCGTATAGCGATCTCCAAACGATTGCGAATTGTCCATTTCCGTCACGTGAAAGTACCGACCACTCGTGGCCGCAAACCATGCGTCCCACGTTGACGGATAAAAACAGCGTGCCTGCGTGAACCGCGCCCCGTCCTTCGCCACCGAATCCATGTGCGGGGTGGCGGGCCGGTCGAGACTGCGGTGACCGTAGGCCGAAATGGACCTGGGTACGACGCCTTCCAAATAAAACACCACCAAACTGGGAAAGGCTTTGGCCTTGGCCGCGTCGACGACTTCAAATTCATCTTGCGGCACATCGACGACCATTCGCGGGCCGAGGCCGCCCGCTTGGATTTCCACGTCGAAGTCGTCGAGGTCCGCGCCGTTGAGCACTGCCGAATAGCCGTCTCGATCCGCGTCAAACAGCCAATGCAGGAAGCCCAGCTCGAATTCATGGCGATTGCTGAATTCGTAGGCGCGTGCAAACACGTTTTGATTGACGCTGTGCCAGCCCCAGAACGGCCATGTCGCCAGGCCCAAAACACCGATGACGCTCAAGACCGTGATCGCGCGCAAGCCGGACAGACAATGATGCACGATGCGTTTTTGCTGGACGAGCTTTTCCGCGATGGCCGGCAACGATCGTGGATCGTCAGGTTCCTCGGTTGCCTCGCCTTCCATGATTTGATCGACGATCGCCGCGACGGTTCGAGTTGGATTCGGAGTGAGCAAGGCTGCGATTCCGCCGACGAAGCGTTGTCCGACCAAGTACACGAAATTGGCGGCGGCGAGTGAAAAGAAAACCAGCAACACGGGGATCTCGCCGGACTTCAGCATGTCGCGCCAGTCTTCGAAGTCGAACCAATCCCCGAAGTAATTCACGAAGTAGATTCCGCCCGTCACAATGCCCGCGCACAAGACCATGAGCACGCCGGCAATGCTCCATTTCGGTCCTGGGCGGAACAGCCTCAACAGCGGATAAACCGGAAACAACAAGATGCCCCAGTACGCAAGTTCCGATCGGCGTGGAAAGAACCCGAGCGGTTCTCGGCCCGAAAATTCGTCGCCGCCATCCGCGTCGTCGTCGGACGGTTCCGGGCCGAAGTCCTGAATCCACATCAGCAGACAGATCAGGATCATCGGCACGAGTCCCGCAAACAGCGTGGAAAATACGAGCGCCGGCACGATCCAGCCGTCTTCGGCCTTCAACTCATCGAGCACCTTGATTTGCCAGGGGACTCCCAGCAAAAAGACCCACAACCCCGCCAGCAGCCAAGCAAGTCGCCGGGACTCCGCAAAGCTGATGATCGGGCACAGATCGTCGCTCATCGGCTT
>JAQBZS010000564.1 GCA_027622115.1 Planctomycetota bacterium
GCGGCTGGCGGCCTCGTTCTTGGGACGACCCGCCAGCGTTTTCCGAGTTGCGATGAGTGCTTCGCGACATGCTTCCGTTTCATCAGTCGCTGGTGTTCGCGCGAGGATCGTTTGGAATGCGGCTCCGATCAATTCGTCATCCGCTTCTCCCACCGGCTTGGCCTGATCGATCGACTTCAGGATGTTCGCGGCGATCGTCCGGGCCATGCTCAACGAGATGCGACTGTTGGCCAGCGTCAGCGCTTGTTGCGGGATGATGCTTTCCGAACGCCGGTAACATTGCAGGATGTCCGCGTCGTCGAACATCGAAACGAACGGATGCTGGTCGTCTCGCGAATGCGTGAAATAGACGCTGCGGCGATTCGCGGTGTCGGCCCCTTTGGGCGAAATCGTCGGGCCGCCGAGTTTGGGATCCAACAGTCCCGCAAGCTGCAGCAAGCTGTCTCGGATGAGCTGCGATTCCATGCGAGCCGACTCGCGTCTCCAGTAGTACCGGTTGGCGGCGTCCGCTTTTCGCGTGGACTCGTCGGCGTCGAGCGTGGATGTATTCAAGCGATAGGCTTGCGACGTCACCATCAGCCGATGCATGTGCTTCATGCTCCAACCGGATTCCATGAATTCGACGGCCAACCAATCCAAAAGTTTGTGCTGCTCGGGCTGCGGGGCTCGGCGACCAAAATCGGCGACTGATTCCACCAGCGGCTGGCCGAAGTGCCGCAGCCAGATGTGGTTCACGGCAACCCGCGCCGTCAATGGATTACGGCGATCGACGATCCAGCGGGCCAATGCCGTACGGCGTCCCGTGCTGACTTTGGGATACGGCATGCGTCGCGCGGCATCAGATTCGGCGGGGCCTTCGAGTGCTTTCAGTGATGTTTGCAATGACGTGTAATTCGTGCCCGGCTGTTTTAAGGCCAAAGTTGCCTTGGCCACCGCATCGCCGGCTTTCTTGTGAGTCTCCGCCGCTTTGGCTTTCGACTTTGCGTCGGCAATCGCTACCGCAAATGCGGCATTCGCCAACGCAGTCTCGGCCCGCGCCAGTTCGGATTCGCGAGCAGCTCGGGCAGCCGCTTCGACCAGCGACTTCGTGTTGGCGGACTCGGCATCCATGTTCTTCGCGACATCGGCGGCGTGCGCGGTTCGCAAAGCGTTCGTTCGCGATTGAACGGACTTGAGTGCCGCCTCCGCTGCGGCGAGTTTTGCGGCGGCTTGCTCGACGCTGAGCATCTTGGGGGCCGTCGTCTTGGCAAACGCAGCCGGCTTGGCGGCGGGCATTAGATTGACGTCGTCGGCAAGTTCGCGGACTTCCAAGTCATGAAATTCGACGACCGCATCAAACGCGATCAATTCCATCGTGCCGGTGCGTCTTTCGACCGGAAGTTGAAACGCCAGCACGTGCTTGCCGTCGATGCTGACATTCATCAGTTGTTCGCGAATTGCGAAGTTGAGTTCGTAGAGCTGATTCAACTTGACCGGTCGGGCCTGCATGCCGTCCGGGGGATACTCGTGCTTGGCTCCGGTCTTGTATGAGATTTGAACCTTCGATCCCGGCTGCACACTGCTCATGTAAACCAACGATTCACGATCTCCGGCCACGTCGAACGCCAGCCCCACGGACTTCCACATGTTGCCGCCGAGCGTGCGGAATTTGAGCTTCGCCACGAAATTGCGTGGGTGATTGGATTTCGTGCGGAGGTATTTGCGCGTGGCACCGGCTTCGGATTGTTTCAACACACCGTCGGCAAAGCTCCATTTGCCGGGTCCGGTAATCCACGCATCGGGCCGCGATTTCGAGAAGTCGTCCGCCAAAAATACCTTGCCTTCGTCGGCCGTTGCTGTTTTCGGCGATGGTTTCGCGGCTGGCGTTGCCGGTTTTTTTGAATTAGCGTCCGGTTTGGGAGCAACGTTCTTCGAAGCGGTCGCCTTGGCCACGTCAAATTCCTTCCGCGTGGCGTCGACCTTCTTCCGTTCCGCCTCAATCGCGAGTTCCACGATTCGCAAATGATCTTGCAAGACAAAAGGTTGCAGCGATGGGTTATGGGCGATCCCTGGCAACTGAACTTCCGCCAAATTCAATTCATCGAACGCCAACACCGCAGGCACGCCGGGAGTGATCTTGCGATTCTTGTCCGGGTTCTTTTCGTCGCCGCGAATGTGCAAATACGTCACCGCGTCGGGATGAGCGTCGAAGACTCGCGGCAGCCCGTCCATCTCCAAGTTCGTCTGGCCGGGCAGCGGATCGAGCCGAACCTGATGCGGTTCAAAGAAGGCTCGCATGCGGTAGTAATCCACTTGGGTCAGGGGGTCATACTTGTGGTCGTGGCATTTGTGGCAGTTCATCGTCAGACCGAGAAACGCCTTGGCCGTGTGTTCGATCGTGTTGTCCAGCCAGGTTGTGCGATTGAACAAGAAATAACTGCGAGCCAAAAAACCGGTGGCTCGCAACGTGTCACGATCGGTGGGCGCGATTTCGTCCGCCGCCAGCATCTCGACGATCATACGGTCGTAGCTCTTGTCCGCGTTGATGGCTTCGATGATCCAGTCTCGCCAATGCCAAATGTGTTTTTGGCTGTATCGCAGCTGTTGGCCGAGCCCAAACCAGTCGGTGTACCGCCAGATGTCCATCCAATTCCGGCCCCAACGTTCGCCGTGATGCGGACTCTTCAGCAACTGATCGACGACTCGTTTGTAGGCGTCCGGTCGGTTGTCGGCGAGAAACGTTTCCAATTGGGCACGCGTCGGCGGCAACCCAATCAGATCCAAATAGACGCGTCTCAGCAGCAAACTGCGTTGCACCGGAGCGACGATCTTCAATGCAAGACACTCTTGTTCGGCGGCCAGAAAGGCGTCGATCGGGTTTTCGTTCCAGCCGGCTCGCTGCACTTTGGGGACGGCACTTCGCACCGGTCGCTGAAAGGCCCAATGTTGTTGTGGATCTTGTTCGGGTTCTTCACCCATTGGCCCGCTCGCTCCGGAATTGATCCAAGCGGTGATCGCCAGCACTTGTTCCTTGCTCAGCGGCAAGCCCTCGGGCGGCATGCGGACTGATTCGTCGTGAGCCGAGACGCGTTTTACGAGCGGGCTATTCATGGCTTGACCGGGTATGATCACCGGACCGTCATCGCCGCCTTTCTTGAGGAAAGCGACGGTATCCAGCCGCAAGCCGGATTCCTGCTTCAACGCCCCGTGGCACGCGAAACAGCGTTCGTGCAGAACCGGTTTGACGAGCTTGAGATAGTCCGTTTCGGATGCCGCTGCTGAACCGGCTGTGAACAGCGCGATGCAAATCGCAATTCGAAGTCTCAAGCAAGAGAGCTGGTTCATCGAGGATGGTCCCTTGTGATACGAGAACATGTTTGTGGCTGGCTTGACCCGACCGTTAGCGCAACCAAAAGCGATGAGTGCTGCATAGCGAAAGGAAGATTTCAAATCTCGGATTGTGTCGAAGTGACAGTAGCAGATCATTCGTTTTTTATCTGCGAGCTGGTGGATGCCCGCATACGTTCGCGTCAACAATTGGCTGGGCGTTATCATCCGGTGCATGAAGACCGACAAACAGCTCTACGCAATCTTCGCTGCTCAGCCGGAATGGATCTTCGAACTGACCGAACAGTCGTCTCCCGGCGAGTGTGAAATGAAGTCGGTCGCGCTCAAGGCGATTGACCAAACTGCTGACGGTGTGATCGTGCCTCGTCGCGAAGCTTCCGAGTTGACCGTCCTCGAGTTCCAGTTTCAGGATGACCCGGAGATTTATGCTCGCACGGCGATCGAGATGGCACTGTTGCAGCAGCAACACGGCATGAGGCGTGTCCGTGGCATGGTCTTCTTTCGCTACTCCAGCCATGACCCGAAGACAGAACCCTGGTGCGAAGTGATTCAGTCGTACACGCTTCGCGACCTGTTGGAGCGACTGGCGAAACGGAAGCCGGATCATCCGCTTGTCGCGGTGTTTCAACCGGTGTTGATGACCAGTGATTCCGCTCTCGAAGCCCGTGCCGCCGAGTTTTATACTCAGATCAAGTATTCTGAACTTGAGAGTCGCGTGAAGTCGACGTTGGAAGACGTATTCGTCAATTGGCTGGACAGCGATTCAAGTCCATGAGCAAACAGGAGATTGAAACCATGTTACTTGGGGAACTTCCGGATTTGCGTGAAACACAGTCTGGGAAAGACTTGATCCAGATCGGCCGAGTTGAAGGCGTCCGCGACGCGCTCTTGATGCTGATCGGCCGCAAACAACAAATCGACGGCAGTCTTCGCAAGAGAATCGAATCCACGAACTCAGTCGAAGAACTAAATGAAATGCTAGAGCGGTTCCTGGATACCGATGACGTCTCGACGTTGTAGACCTTGTCGTTTCGTGAGATTGAGCTTGCCGGGCGGTCGCGAGTGCATGAATTAACTCCCGATTTTTGGGCGGCTCAGTCGAGTGACTTTACCCATTCCTTGCCGACAGATGCATTTCCATGATCTCGCCATCCTTTCTTGAACTCGATCAATCCAGTTTCACCGACGGCGAAGCCAACGTGGTCAAGATCCGTGATCAGCGCATCGCCGTGTTTCTGGTCGACGGTCGGTACTTCGCGATCAACAACCGCTGCCCGCATGCGGGAGCCGCGTTGGGCCGAGGGGAAGTCACGGGGACGTCCGTCTCGTGCCCGCTGCACCATTGGCAATTCGACCTCGAATCCGGTCAATGTCCGCAAAGTCCCGGTACGTCCGCGGTGACGTTTCCAGTGCGAGTCAATGGCGAGACCATCGAAGTCGATGTCTCCAGCATCCTCAGTGAGCCGATTCGTCGGCAATTCCTGGTGCGATACGGCGCGATGGGTTGGGTGGCCCGCTTCGAATGGTCGATCGCTGCGGATGCCGAAGACCAGACGTTTGAACATCGCGAGCGGGTCGTGATCCAGACCAGCCGCGGCCAAGAATTCGGCGAAGTCTTGTCCGGCCCCGAACCCATCGCGACAGGCGCTGGAACAGAAGCCGCCGGATCCATCGTTCGCCCGGTTACCGCTGAAGACAAAATTGCCCACGCACAGATCGATGACGCGACGTTTGACTTGGAAGCCTGTCATCGCATCGTCGCGGACCACACCAGCAAGTTGGACGTGATCGATTTCGAGCCGCTGTTCGACGGCGAGACGATCGTGGTTTATTACCTCGGCGAAGATCCGGAGGTTCTGCAACCCCTGGCACAACAACTCAACACGGAATTCACGGAACGCGTCGTCTTGCAATCCGCGATTGATGATCACGCACCGGTCACCGGAGAGACCGGTGGAGGATGCGGCTCGGGTGGTTGCGGGAGCGGCGGGTGTGGAAGTGGTGGTTGCAGCTCGTGAGTTTTCCGCCGGGCACCAAACGTAGCCACCGTCGCCAGACA
This sequence comes from Planctomycetota bacterium, assembly GCA_027622115.1. GTDB lineage: Bacteria > Planctomycetota > Planctomycetia > Planctomycetales > Planctomycetaceae > JAQBZS01. The sequence continues at coordinate 5,387 of JAQBZS010000564.1, forward strand.
GTGGATTCGCGGCCCCCACCGTCTGGCGACGGTTGCTAGTCCTTAACCCAGCGAGACTAATTTACAAGAAGTAGCAAATAGATGGAACTCATTCGTGTTTTTG
>JAQBZS010000565.1 GCA_027622115.1 Planctomycetota bacterium
AATTCTGGCGAATCCAGCTACGGTAACTCGCATGCCAAATGCCGGTTTAATTTCAGCGCCGTCCCTAACTTATGCAGGAACAGCTTCCCGTTTCGTAGCCATGCTCGCCAGAGCGTGGGCTCATGCAGGCAGAACCCCGTCCACGCTCTGGCGAGCGTGGCTACGCTGCATGCGATCTTACTTCTTGCCCTTGGCCCGTTGGATGGCGAAGAACTCCTGCAAGAGGCCGCGACACTCGTCGGCCAGGACTCCGCCGATCACGCTGGCCTGATGATTCAATCGAATGTCGTTGGTGATTTGGTACAGCGTGTGGCACGCACCGGCTTTGGTGTCGGTGGTTCCGTAAATCAACGTGGGGATTCTGGCCTGTACGATCGCCCCCGCACACATCGGACAAGGTTCGAGCGTCACGTACAACGCGCAATCCAGCAGTCGCCACGACCCTAACGTCTCGGCCGCTTGAGTAATCGCAATCATTTCCGCGTGGGCGGTTGGATCATTGAGCGACTCGCGCTGGTTGAACGCTTCGGCGATGACGCGACCTTCGTGAATGATCACGGCACCGACGGGAACTTCGTCCACGTCGAACGCCTCGCGCGCTTGCTGGAGCGCGGCATACATCCAGCGGTCGTGTGGTTGGAGCGGGTTGTCCGCGAGTTCAAACATGTGCCGGTCGATCAATGAGTGGTCGTGGAGGGATTGTTGGGATGACGGTCCATGAACTCGTCGATCGCACGGGCGAACGCCGTGAGATCGGATTCGTGGGCCAGCGCAGTCGCTCCACTGTTGATGGCGTGTGCTTGAACGGCCCGGATGTGTTCGGCTTGCAGTTCCTCGACAGTTTGGTCGGCAAACACGTTGATGAAGATTCCCTGGTCCGGATGAGGCTCGCCGGTGGCACTGGTTGTTGTGGTTATGGACGACCCGTCGTCGAACCGCGTGAAGAATTCATAAGCCAAACCGGTTGCCACACCGTAGGCGATGCCCCACATTCGCTCGTCACCGCCATAGGCCCGCATCGACAGCACGACCACGGTGACATCACCCAAACGCTCGAATCCCAACGCCTGCATCCGCGACTCGACTTCCGCCAATCGTTCCTGGTCGGGAGCGGACATGAACTCGCCCAAATCGGTTTTCAAGAACACGCGATCGGGCGATTTGTACAACACGCGGCTCGGGTCACCCGCCGAGGCTGAGTCGTAGTCGGTGAGGACTTCGATGTCTTCAAAGTCGTCAATGAATTCGATGTCGTCGTCATCTACGTCGAAAAACTCCAAGTCGTCGTCCGCCGTTTCAGGGGTCGGTGACGGTTCGTCGTCGAAGAATTCCAAGTCGTCTTCCACGATCTCGACGACGCCTGCATCGGCAACCGAGTCGACCACTTCAGCCGGGTCGTCGGTCATGTCCGCGAAGGTGTTTTCGTCGGCGGCGTTTTGGTCCAAGAATGCAAAGGCGTTGTCGGTGGCGTCCGTGTTCGACTCGACTTCCTCGTATTCGAAGACCTCTTCAATCTCCTCGTATTCGATTTCAACTTCCTCGTACTCAATGACTTCTTCGACCTCCTCGTACTCGACGACTTCAGACTCGTCTTCAACGGCACCCGCCAATTGCCCATTCAGGGCCGTGCCTTCGACGATCTCCATCGCCTGATCCGGTACGTCTTCCAATCCGTCGCTATCGACCGGCAACTCGTGCATCTTCTCCAGCAACTGCATTCCAGCCGTTTGTTGCTCATCGGGAGTCATCGCTGCGGTTTCGCTCTGCACTTCCGCTTGACAAGCCTCGCGTTCGGCATCGCGTTTGGCGGTTTCCGGGCCGACCATCTGCACGCGAGCATCCATCAATTCGTCGCGGTCCGGAGATTCAATCGCGACGTAAGTCGACACCCCGTGGTTGACCTGATTCTTCCACTTGCCGTCGGCAACTCGGATCGATTCCTGATGCTGGAGACCATCTGCATCGTCCGGGTGCAGTTCGAGCCGATACGTTTTCGGATCGTCGCGACCAGGCACCATGCGACACTTGAGAGGCGTCGGCACGAATGTCCGTGTCACGGTGACTCGCTCCGGCGTCGTTTCCCGTGTGAGCAAGAAATACCTCAGGTCTTGATCACGTCCCAGGAATTGCTCGAGTGCTCCGCCGGAATGGTCGGATAAATCGACCGTCTCCTCTGCCAACACCGAAACGAACGTCTCCAGAGTGGCGTCGAAATCGACAGTCGGTTCCGCGGTCAGTTGCATCAAGCTCTCAAACCAATCACCGACCGAATCCGCAGTCGATTTGATTTCGCCGCCGTCCCCGGTGTGCAAGCAAACTCGGGGCTCGCCGGTTGCAGTATTTGCGTTGAAGTCCAACAGATAGCTGTCGCCCACTGCGTTTTTGGCGAACTCAATCACCAGGCCGCGATCTGCGAAGTCCGTTTCCTCGTGGTGGGAGCGTGCCCAAAATTCATCCGGCAACGGCTGAAACTCGGCGAGCCGCAGGATGCGAATGTCTTCGTCGCGCAACGAACCGCCGTTCGAAACCGCCAACACCTCTCGCAGCATCGCCGGTAGTTTGACGGAATGTTGTTGTTCCCAGGCCAGGATGTTTTCTTCAGAAACTCCGGCAGCGGTTTCCGTCCGGTCCATTCCTCCGGCGATTGACTCCACGTCGGAATCGGCCCAGAAGTTTGCCGCATCGAACATGTATGCGATCCTGCGTCTTCACGGATCGAGCCCACCGCTCGCCCGTCTTCGGAATGTGGAAGGTCAATCGGTCCGAACCTCACGCACCGATCATGTCGACCACGGTGCGAGAATTGACCGGACGAATCAAGCCTCGCTCGGTAATGATCGCCGCGATGAGTTCCGCGGGGGTGACGTCGAATGCGGGATTGTAGACCGCGACTTCGTCCGGGGCAGTCTGCTTGCCGAACCCACACGTGATCTCCTCGCGAGCCCGCTCTTCAATGGGAATTTCGTCACCCGAGGCCAGCGACATGTCAAACGTGCTCGACGGAGCCGCCACATAGAATGGGATCCCATGCACCTTGGCGAGTTGCGCGACGGAATACGTACCGATCTTGTTCGCCGTGTCACCATTGGCGGCGATGCGATCAGCCCCCGTCACCACGGCGTGAATCTTGCCCTCGCGCATGACCCAGCCAGCCATCGAATCACAGATCAGCGTGGTGTCGATCCCGCGACGCGTCAGCTCCCAACTCGTCAAGCGAGCCCCCTGCAACAGCGGCCGAGTCTCATCGGCAAACACGTGCAAGCGTTTACCTGCGGCCGCAGCAGCGAAGAACACCGACAGCGCCGTCCCGTCTCCAGCGGTAGCCAGTGCTCCCGCGTTGCAATGAGTCAGCACGCCCTGGCCGTCCTCCAGCAGTTCGGCACCGTGTCGACCGATGGCCGCGCACATTTCACGATCCTCGATCTCGATCGTGCGGGCTTCTTTCAACAGACGCTCGATCTTGGCGCGAGTCGATCCGTCAAGCTCTGCGACAACGCGCTTCATGCGGTCCAGCGCCCAGAACAGATTTACGGCGGTCGGACGACTCGTCGCCAAGTATTCGGTGACTTGAACCAGCCGCTCGGCAAAGCCCGCCGCGTCCGAGTCGACGGATATCGTCTGCATTCCGACCACGACGCCGTAGGCCGCGGCCGAGCCGATTGCCGGCGCGCCGCGAACCCGCAGAGACCGAATGGCTTCCCACACGGTTTCCACGTCGCGGCATTCGATTTCGCGAAACTCCAACGGCAGCAAGGTTTGGTCAATCATCCAGAGACTGCCCGAAATGTCTCCATCCCAACGCAAAGTGGGCTGCGATGCCAAAGAAATCGCCATTACGTGTTCCGTCTTGAGTTCGAGTTTGTCACTTTCCGCGGCCACGGGCAAAAAACATTCGAAAGATGATCGCACTCCTCTCCCCTGCCAAGAGCCTCGACTTCACCCCCGTCGAAACGGAAAATGGGGCAGGCTTACGTTTTTCAGCCACCCAGTCCGGTGCCCGGACCCGGGCTGGTCAGAAGTTGCGAGTTTGGTGCATCTTCGCGTCAACATGGCTTGCGGTTCTTGTTCCGCGTCGATCGCGCTGAATCGGCGTGGAATGCTTTCAGCATTCAACGGTCACCCTTTTAAAGCACTGAAGACCGGAACGAATTTGGATACACGGCACTGTGATGAAATGACAAGTTCTGACCGGCCGGCCCGGACCTATCTCTGAAAGGAACAAAAGTCGGAATTTCGGCATCTGAGACCATTTTTCACAACACGTTGAAACGAACGCTGCCTTCACGTTCGGAATCGGGTAATTCGCCCTACTCCGCAGGCCGTTCACCGAAGCACACCACCGAACCCGCCGTTGTCGACATATACAGCCGATTGTAGGCCGCCGCGAGTCCGTCCCAGACCGGAAGTCGCTCGACGGTTTGCTTAATCCGAATCTTTCCGTCCTTGGTCGACACCACCAGCAACAGGCCGCCTTGGCTGCCGGCCAGGGCTTCGTCCTGAGCTTTGAGCAGCGGCTGGATCGACGGGTCGTTTTCGGCCAGCTTCTTGAAGGTTTCCACTTCGTCCATCAAGTCCGGCGGACCAACGAGTACCAATTCGTCCTTGCTCATCACCATCGCTCGCACGAGCAACGGTACGTCGGTCGTCCAATTCGGTTTGACGAACGAACCGGACGCCGCCTGATTTCCGCCGCCGCGGCGTGCAAATTTCAAACCGGTGCCAACTCGGCCCGCGACGGACTGTACGCCGATCGGTCGTCCGTGGTTCTTGTTGCCGGACGCGTCTTGAGCCCGGCCCTCGTCGAACGAACACGCCAACACGAGCTTCGCTTTCGATTTGAGCGGCGTCTCGGTGTCGGTGAATCGCGCGCCCACTTCGTCGTCGGTCAGAGCGCCGTCGTAAATGCGAACTTCATCCACGATGCCGGAAAGCGTGGACGGACTCTTGTAGTTGCCCACGGGAGCGCCGTCGTCGGCACCAATCTCCAGGCTCTGAGCCGGATCCGAAGCCAGCAGTCCGGTGCCTTTGCGAGTCGCCACCCGATCGCCATCGACGTAGAGCCGCAACTCGGCGGTTTCGGTCAACACGCCGACCAGATGCGTCCAGCGACCGGTGATCGGTTTCAATCCGGAGACACTCGTCAACTTCTCGTCGGCTCGAACGAGAAAGCTGGGTTTGCCCGCGTTGACGAAGATCGCATACCCGTCGACTGGTCCGCCGCGAGCCAGCACCACGCCCTGCGGTCGCTCGGCCTTCACCCACGCTTCCACCGTGACCGGCTTGCCCTTCGGGTTGAGACTTGGCGATTTCTGAAAGGCCACCATCGCCCCGGCACCTCGACGAGCCGCCTTGGGAGCGGCGACTTCCGGCGCGATTTTGTTGGCCGAATACAACTCGTGCTCCAGGATCGTGGTCCACTTGAGGTATTCGGGTTTGCGACGGAAGCCGTATACGTTGTCATCGTCGAACACCATCGTGCGGCCGGACGG
>JAQBZS010000566.1 GCA_027622115.1 Planctomycetota bacterium
AAAAACACGAATGAGTTCCATCTATTTGCTACTTCTTGTGAATTAGTCTCGCTGGGTTAAGGACTAGATACGACGATTGTTCCGTGCTGACAACCAACGTCGCGGAGTTTGAGCGAGTGCCCAACTTGAAGGTGATCCGACTGCCGCAGGACGTGACTTGACGGCTTCAGATTCTGAGCCAAACGAATACGAGCCTTACCGACTCGCCGGATGGCAAGACAGGCACGTGGCGAGCACGGCTCGTGGGGAATTTTCGACTGCGGCTTCGCGTGTCTGCCACAAGCACATTTCGATTTCCGGCGAGATTCCCGCGTCGCGATCACCGCCGGGTGAAATCATCAGCAACATGCAGGCGAACAACGCCGATCCAACAATCGCGACGGCAATGCGGCGACGCCACGAGGAGTCCGACCGAGCAGCGGTGGGTTGTCGGATCCGTCGGGCCATCGCCGTCGTCTCGGCCAAGCGTCGAGATTCGAAGCCGACGTCGTCTCCGGCAAACAGTCGTCCGATGCGAGCATGCTGCAGTCGATTGGCGTCACCCGTCGTCACGCTGCATTCAGCGGTCAATAATGACAATGCCGGTTCGAGCGTTTCCTTCATCCGCCGACAGCGCGGGCACATATCCAAGTGCCAGTTTAGCTCGGTGGCCTGTTGGCGGTTTGGGTCCGTGATGTATTCGAATGCGTCGTCGCAGTTCATCCGAATTCCCCTATTCATGTCGTACTAGGCCTGATGGCGGCCGTTGGGTGATCAAGTCGATGAATCCAGTCGCTGAGACAACAGCAGCAGTCCGTTTTTGACACGATGCTTGGCGGCTCGCAGGCTGCATTGCATGGCGTCGGCGATTTCCTGGAACTTCAACTCGCCAAAAAACCGCAGGCGAATTGCATCGGCCTGAGCTTCGGGCAGCCGATCCAGTTCGAGCGTCAGCAGTTGGCGACTCTCCGCCTGTAAGACGTGTTGCAGACCGTTCTCGAAGCTTGCCGGTTCCGGAACCTCGGTTGTCCGCGACGCCTGCAAAGCCGATCGCGAAAACTCGCGGTTGCGTTTGCGTCGACCCAAATGCCGACGACACAGATTGAGCAAGATCGTCCAAATCCACGTGTGAAACGCGAAATCCGAGTTGTACGTGTGCCTGGCTGAAAACGCCGCGAGGAACGCTTCTTGAACGACGTCCTCGGCCCAACTTGTGTCGCCGAGCTTGCTGGACGCCACGCGAAGCAACGTCGGCTGATAACGGTCGACGAGTTCATCGAACAGCGAGTGCTCGCCCCGCTGCACGCGTTCCATGATTTCAATGTCGTCAAGTGCCACGCGTCACCTGTTATTTACCGACGATGTCCACACCGATCTTGTAGATGGCGGCCGTGTCCAGCACGCAATCGTTCGACTCGAACAATCGAGCCACCGCTGCTTTGTGGATTTTCATCTTAGTTCCGCCTACGCCGATCGCACCATAGCACGCCACGCCGTCTCGATCGGCGGCCTTGTCCATGACATTGACCCCACCAAGCCCCAAGGGCGGCACGGCGTTGAGGTCGATGGCCACTTTGAGCGAATCGATATTGCGACGTTGATCGGTCGAGAGCAACTCGACACCCGCCGCACCCGCCGCGATCACCACGTCGGCACCCGCAAACCGAGCAACGTCGCCGTCGTCACTACTCCATCCCAGCGGTGTCAGTCGCGCGTCTTCGACCGCGGCGGCGATGTGGTCGCACGTCTGCAAGGCTCGACCTTCGGAACGAGACACCACGGTGACCTCGGCTCCTTCGGACGCCAGAATCTGAGCGGCTCGGTGACCCACCGGCCCGGTTCCACCCAGCACCACCACGCGAGCTTCCGCCAAGTTCACATGCCGAGCCGCCGAGATCACGGCGGCGGCGGCGGTGGTGTTCGACCCGTTTGAATCCATCATAACGGAGACTCGAACCGGCCCGAAAAACGTTTTCAGCACTCGGCCGAACAGGGCCTCGCCGTCGGCGACGCGGCTGCCACCGACGAAGATGGCGGTATGCTTCAAGTCCCGTGGGCCGCGAGTAAACATCGCTCCGTGAACCAGTGATTCGACGTTTTCAGGAGTGACTCCGGCGTAGCTAAAGATTTCATCGACGCCCGCATCCACGGCCACGACGCGATCGAACGAACTTGGCAACGAGTCGGTATCAAGTTGAATGAGAATGGTTTTCGAGGGAGCCTTCATCAAACCGCTTTCTTTGCGTCAATTGAGCTTTTGATATACAGCGCGATCACGACGCTGAAGAAGACGCCGGCGATCCAGTCAAACGTGTTCAATGTGTAATACCAACCCTTGCTCGGGCTCGCCGCCATGCCGAGGATTGCCGAGAGGATCAAGAACCCGAAATGCCCGATACCGACATACGCGGCAACGGAGCAGAATTTGGCTGCGGATCGGATTTTTTTGCGGTTCGCGGCGATCGACATGGCGAACATCGCCAGGATAAACCCAGCCTCCACAACGGCCGCAATGAGCAAAGTCAGCAAGCCTTTCCCGACATCACCGCCGTACCGGGCATAGACAACACTCAATCCAACCTCCGGGAAACCACTCATGCCGCTGCCAAAGACGCGCAGCACGTGGATAAACCAGAAGATCAGGGCAATTGAAAAGCAACTCAATGCCGCGATGGAAAGTCCCTTGGTGGTTCCATCGGGGGCCATCATCATGAAGACCGCACCAACAATCAGTGGAATGAATGCCAAACAGGCGATGAGGACGCGAACTTTCTGGAAGGTTCCCAACGTCTGCAAGAAACTGATGGTCGATTGTCGGCTTTCGAACCATTCCCTCTGCATCTCCCGCTGTTTTTCGAAGCGCTGGCGCATGTCGAGACCCTGAAGGTCGCTGGCACTGATTGTTGGCGGGGCACTCGGACCCGACATCAATTGGCCGATCATTGAAATCAACAGATCAAGCCCGTGCGTGCCGGCCAACACCATGAAGGCGATGGAAACGATCGTGACGCCGATCTTGAAACGCTTCCACCCGCCCGTTCCGCCGCCGCTCCGACCTCGCGACCGCGTTGGCCGCACGTCGTAATCGTCTTCTTCATCCTCGAATTCGTCTTCAAAGTCGTCGTAGTCATCGAAATCGTCGTCGTCCTGATGGCTCGGCGCGGGCCGTCGGGCAGCTGGCTTTGACGGTCGCCTGGATGCACTGCCTTTGGATCGCGGAGCGCGTTCGGGTTCAACGTCTTCCTCGTATTCTTCGATCTCGTCGTCCGGTTCCGCCGCTTTCGCGGCACTTGCCCCACCGGCTCCTTTCGGCACTCGAAAGGCGGTTCCGCAAGACTTGCAGCGAACACCAACACCCGGCTTTTGAACTTCAAGAACAAGAACTTTGCCGCATTCCTTGTTGGGACAGCGTAATTTGACACGCATGGAAATGGCTCAATGTGGATACAAATGATGAAATCGTGAACTGGATACGCCGCGAATCCAAACCGCCCATGTGGGTCTGGGCGAATTTCGCGACGGAAATGATAGCCGCGCGGCAGACGAGTTGCGTGTCTCGCAAGATCTCAAACCAGGATTACCATCGATCGCGGGTTTCAGATCACGTGTGCGACAATTCGTTGGCCGTCGATTCGTTGTCGGTAATGCCGACACCGGCGGGCTGGCACGCCCCATTCGATTCATGTCGCCGGTTGTGGTGACGTGATAACATCGATCTCAGTGTTTCCGCACGAAAACAACGCTGAATTTGGGATTGATCCATGCCGTGGAAGTCCGTGATTTTTGCTCTGGTGCTGCTGACGGGAACGAACATTCGGCTGGCGTTGACTGCCGAGCCGATTGCATTCAACCGCGACGTGCGACCGATTCTGTCGAACAGTTGCTTTGAGTGTCATGGCTTTGACGCCAAGCAACGACAGGGCGGTTTGCGTTTGGACCAACGAATCGTCGCGCTTGCGAAATTGAAGTCCGGCGCGACGGCGATTGTGCCGGGGAATATCACGTCCAGCGAATTGGTCCGACGCATCACCGCTCAAGACGACGACCGCATGCCGCCCGCCGATCATGCAAAACCGCTGACCGCCAAACAAATCGCCGTGTTGACCGAGTGGGTGCGGCAGGGGGCCGAATACCAACAGCACTGGGCGTTCATCCCGCCAAAGCAACCCCCGACTCCAATCGTGCAACAGCAGGGCTGGCGGAAGAATGGCATCGACGATTTCGTATTGCGGAAACTTGAACAGCAGGGACTTGAGCCCGCTGGCGAGGCGGATCGTGAGACGCTGATTCGCCGCGCGGCGTTCGATCTGACCGGACTGCCGCCGACGATCGAGGAGATTGATGCCTTTTTGGCCGACATGGCACCTGGCGCGTTTGAACGAGTTGTTGATCGCTACTTGAAGTCGTCCGCGTACGGCGAACACATGACGCGACACTGGCTGGACCTCGCGCGGTACGCCGACACCAACGGCTATCAATACGACACCGAACGGCAGATGTGGGTTTGGCGAGATTGGGTGATCGATGCCTACAACAAGAACATGCCGTTCGATCAATTCACCATCGAACAACTTGCCGGCGACCTCTTGCCCAACGCGACGCCGTCACAACGGCTGGCCACCGGGTTCAATCGCAACCACGGGATCACGATCGAAGGCGGCGTGATCGATGAGGAGTATCGGATCGAATACGTCATGGATCGCGTCGTCACGACGTCCGCCGTGTGGCTGGGACTGACAATGGGCTGTGCCCGATGCCACGACCACAAGTTCGACCCGATCTCGCAACAAGACTTTTACAAGTTCTTTGCCTTCTTCAATCAGGTGCCCGAGCGCGGCAACAACGGCTTCGACCCCAAGTTGCAAGCGGCTTCACCATTGGCGGAAACGCAACACCGGGAACTCGACCAACAGATCGCTCGACTGCGGAACCAAATGGCGAGTCTTGCCCAGGACGTTGAGCCGCACGTGCGGAAATGGGCCGACGAGATTGCAGCGTCTCAGGGCAAGGGCTGGTCGGTGCTCGTGCCGACGCGGATGGTGTCCAGCGGCCGATCGACGATGACCAAACTTGAGGATCACTCGATACTCGTGGGCAACGCGAATCCCAACCACGACGTTTATGACATCGCGGCTCGCACGGACGAAGTCGGCATGACCGCAGTTCGACTCGAAACACTCACGCATCCGTCGCTGCCAGGTGGCGGACCCGGCCGACATTCCAACTCCAACTTCGTGTTGAGCGAGTTTGAACTGACGGCGGTTTCCGTGACCGAACCCGCAAAGTCGCAGGTCGTGAAGTTCTCGAAAGCCACCGCAGACTATTCGCAACAGGGCTACCACGTGGGCAACGCGATCGACGGCAAAGTGGCTGGCAGCAACGGTTGGGCGGTCGACGGACCGACTCGCAAGCAACCATGCACCGCAGTTTTTGTCGCGGCGGCACCGTTTGGTTTCGCGGGCGGGACGGAATTGCGTTTCAAGCTGCGGCACGAAGCCGGCTTCAAG
>JAQBZS010000002.1 GCA_027622115.1 Planctomycetota bacterium
TTGTGGCTTTCTCGATTTCGGACGACTCGGGGATTTGGCTCACGCGGGTGAAACGCTGCTCGACCGCATGCGCCACGGAGGCGTCCAATGCTCGCCACAAATCTGCGACCAGTTGCTGCAACTGGTCGACGCCGTCCGAGCGTCACTGACGCACATCATGGAGCACGGTCAAGAATCCGACGATGAACACGAAGCGTTGAAGCAACAGTTGCGTGACCTGGCCTCCGCGAATCGACAACCGGTCTCGCCCGATCCGGCATCCAAGGACGCGGGCGACTTCGACGGAACCATGCTGCATGCGTCGTCTGCGGATTGGAGCGACGAACTCACCGCAGCTCCATTACCCGAGTCGCGGTCCATGGAGACACCCACGAAAGGCTTGGTCGACAAGCTTGTGTCTCCGTCGGCAGAGTTTGACCAACAGATTCCCGATTCATCGAACACGGCACAGCGTGAAGCGGCGAACGAGGAAATCACGCCGACACCGCCACCGACCAAATCACCATCCTCGCCCGTCGCGACCGGGAAATCCAGCTCGCCCAAGACTGTGACGCCAAAACCCGTCGCGTCTAAACCAGTCACGCCAATACCGTCCACCCGCGACTCCTCGCTCAGCCATGCCTCGGGACTGTCGTCGAGCAACATTCGCGTTGATGTGGACCTGTTGGACGAGTTGATGAATCTCGTCGGTGAACTGGTGCTGACTCGGAATCAGATCGTGCAGCGGATGGCACCGCACTCGGATGCCGCATTCCTGGCGCACGCGCAGCGACTCAACGGCATTACGTCCGAGTTGCAAGATCGCTTCATCAAGACTCGCATGCAGCGGATCGGAATTGTGTGGCAGCGGTTTCCGCGAGTTATCCGGGAAGTGGCTCGACAGTGCGGCAAGCGAGTCCGACTGGAGATGGACGGCGAGGACGCGGAACTCGACCGCACGTTGTTGGAAGCCATCGTCGATCCGCTGATGCATATCGTCCGCAACGCGATCGACCACGGCATCGAAGAACCGGCAGTGCGACGGTCCGTCGGCAAACCGGAACTCGGCACCATCCGCTTGCGGGCCTATCACGAAGGCGGACAGGTCAATGTCGAGGTGTCCGATGACGGCGCGGGGCTCGATCCCGAACGCATTCGACGCAAGGCTGTCGAGAAGCAGCTCATCGACGAAGACGAAAGCGTGATGCTGTCGCACAGCGAATTGCTGCAATCGGTGTTTCGAGCCGGATTCTCGACCGCCGACGCCATCACGAATGTCTCCGGCCGCGGCGTGGGCATGGACGTGGTGAAGACCAACATCGAACGCATCGGCGGCACCGTGCAATTGGAAAGCACGCTGGGCACCGGCACGACGGTCCGCATGAAGGTGCCGCTGACGCTGGCCATCATTCCCGCGTTGATCGTCAATTCGCGAGGTCATCGATTCGCGATTCCTCAAGTCAACGTGCTCGAACTTTTCAGCCTGAATCCCGGCGACGCGCGAACCAAAGTCGAACGAGTCCAAAACGCACTCGTGTATCGCCTGCGCGGCAAGCTGATCCCGTTGATCGAACTGCATGAACTGCTGGAACTGCCCGCTGCGGAATGCATCGCTACCGATTCCAGTCGTTCGCGTTCGCGGTCTCGCGAACAACGTGGAGTCGACGTTGTTGTCTTGCAGGTTCACGACCGCCGATTGGGGCTCATTGTCGACGAGGTACAGAACAACGAAGAAATCGTCGTCAAACCGTTAAGCCGCCTGATTCAGGATGTCCCCGCGTTTGCCGGAGCCACGATCTTGGGAGACGGTCGCGTGTCGCTGATTCTTGACGGAGCCGGTATCGCTCGCATGACGGACGTCTTCGCGACGCAAGCACAGACAATGGCTCACAACGACGATGATGACGCGGCGAGCGGCCAATTCGACTTTGCGGACGGCTTGCTCGTGTGTTCGTTGCGGACGGACGAGCGTCGCGGGTCGAGGCGGATCGCGATTGCGCTTGGCGACGTGCGACACATTCGTCAATTCCCGACGGCGGAATTGACGCGAGCCGCGAACGAACTTGCCGTGCAATACGAGGGCCGGATTCTGCCGCTGTGCGACGTGGCCACAAAGTTCTTCGGTGCGCAACCCGTCGAACCCGACGACGAGTTCCTGCGGGTCGTCATTCACGGCGATGACTCATCAACGATGGGGCTGATCGTGGATCGAGTCTTGGATATCGCAGCCACGCCACGCGAAGTCCGACCGTCCGATCAACCCCACATCCTGGGCTCGGCCATCATTGACGGACACATCACGGACATCGTGGATCCGTCCGTGTTGATCCAAGAAGTGCGACAAACACACAGCCCGGCAACTCATCCCGAGCCGGCTTCAACCGATCGATAGACAACCATGCTCAAGACTCGACTCAATTCTCTGCGGATCGGCCACAAGCTGTTGCTGATCAGTCTCAGCCTGCTGTTGCCGATCGCCGTCTTGCTGTACTTCACGGTGGACGGCATCAATTACGACATTCGCTTCGCCCAATTGGAGCTGTACGGCAACGCGTACCAGCGACCGTTGGAGCGATTGTTGAATCACATCGGTCGACACCAATACCTCGCGGAACAAGTCCGATCGGGCGACGAGTCGCTGCGGCAGCGATTGCAATCCGAAGCCAATCATGTGTCGGACGCGCTGGCGCAATTGGCGGTTCAACAGGGCCTGCACGGCGAAGACCTGCAGTTCAACGAAGCGGGGCTGGGCAAGCGACAGCGTTCATCGGCTCGGCCGGCAGTGCTGACCACGGAATGGGACCGCTTGGTTGCGGGTCTTAGCAACATGTCGCCCGCGGACAGCAACACCGCGCATCGGAAAATGCTCGACACCGTTCGCACCATGATCGCGCACTCGGGCGACACGTCGAAGCTGATTCTCGATCCGGACCTCGACAGCTATTACTTGATGGACATCACGCTGTTGGCCCTTCCGCAAACGCAGGACCGCATGATTCGCATCCGCGCGTTCGGTCGCCAAGTGCTCGACGGCGACCCGCTCACGGCGGACGAGAAACTGCAACTGGCGGTTGACGCGCGGCAGCTTCGCGAATCGGACTTGGAACGAATTGCGGGCAGCACCCGCACGGCTCTCAATGAAGACGCCAACTTTTACGGCATCAGTCCCACACTCCGCTCGAAAGTGGAATCCGCGCTGCAGCAATACACCAACGACACGGAAACCCTGCTCAACGTGATGGATCAGGCCGCTGCCGACGATTCCAAAGTCACGCCGGACGACTTCGAAAAGGCAGTCGAGCGAGCGTTGTCGTCCAGCTTCATGATCTGGAATTCCGCTGCGGAAGAACTCGACGCGCTGCTGTCCATTCGCATTGCGCATTACCGCTGGAGTCGGCTGGTGGCGTTGGGACTGACGTTGATCGCCGTGCTCGCGTCCGGTGCGTTGATCCTAGTGGTCTCGCGCAGCATCACTCGACCGCTGGCAAAATGTGTCGCTGGACTCAACGCGTTGGCGGCGAGAAACGTCGCCTATCGCACGGATGTCGTCGGCAGCGGCGAACTGGGCGAGATGGCCGCCGCAGTCAATCAAGTCGCGGAAACCACTCAGGCCGCCATGCGTGCCATTCGCGATCACGCCGAACGATTGCGGATCGGAGCATCCGAACAAATGGACGCCAGCCACCGCATGAGTGCCTCGGCGGAAGAAACGTCCACGCAGGCGAACTTGGTCTCGCGCTCGTCGGAAGATGTCAGCCGCAACACGCAGACCGTGGCCAAAGCGGTTGAGGATTTGGGCACCAGCATTCGCGAGATCGCTCGCAACGCCGGCGACGCGGCCCACGTGGCCACGGATGCCGTCCGAGTTGCCGATCAGACAAATGAAACGGTGACCAAACTCGGCACCAGCAGCGCCGAGATCGGTGAAGTGGTGAAGGTGATCACATCGATCGCCGAGCAAACCAATTTGCTGGCTTTGAACGCGACGATCGAAGCCGCGCGAGCCGGCGAAGCGGGCAAGGGATTCGCCGTCGTTGCAAATTCGGTCAAGGAATTGTCCAAGGAAACCGCCAACGCGACTGACGACATCGGACGCAAGATCGACGCCATCCAGCACGACACACACGAAGCCGTGCAGGCGATCGAGAAGATCAGCCACATCATTCTTAAGATCAACGAATATCAGAACTCGATCGCCAGCGCCGTCGAAGTGCAAACGGTGACCACTCGCGAGATCACATCGAACATTTCCGAGGCGGCTCGCGGTTCGTCCGAGATTGCACAGAACATCGCGCGAGTCGCGGATGCCGCGCAGGAAACGGCTCAAGCCGCCGCCACGACGCAGCAATCGGCAAATTCCGCCACGAATCTCGCGTCGGAGTTACAGGACTTGGTTGCCGAGTTTCGCGAGGAATAACGCATGCCGCGTCAATACTGCACGTTCTGGTTGGGCGACTTGCTGTTCGGCATTCCGGTCGAGCACGTGCAAGAAGTCATCATGCCGCAATCCATGACTCCGGTCCCGCTGGTGTCCGAATCGATTCGGGGTCTAATGAATCTGCGCGGACAGATCATGGCGGTGATCGACCTGCGGCGATGTATGGCGCTTCAAGACGATTCGCCGATGATTCGACTGAAAAGCGTCAACGTCATCGTCCGCACGCAAACCGAAACGCTCAGTTTCCTGGTGGATCGTGCCGGCGACGTGCTGGACGTCGAAGAATCGCAATTCGAGCAACCGCCGGCGACATTGCACGGGATCTCGGCCGACGTGTTGCGTGGCGTGTATAAGCTGGATGCCCGCTTGCTCCACGCCTTGGACGTCGATGCCCTGATTCGGCAATACATCAAAGCCTCGGATGGCGGCGACGCATGAAGCAGAAAGATCGAAACCCACAAATTTGCCGCGATTCGTTCCTGACCTATGTTTGATGGACGTCACTGGGCGAGTTGTCTTGTCGGTTGGATTTCAATCCGGGCCTGTTGGGAGAGTTGCGAATGCTCCATGTCCCGCGAATCGACCGCTCCCGGCCGAACGTGTCGGTACGTCACCATCGGCGGGGAATGTCGCTGCTCATGGTGATGGTGACCGTGAGTACTTCGTTGATCCTCACGATGACGTTCTTGCGCACACAGACCGTGCAAGTCCAAATGTCGGAGAACGTCTCGCAACAGGACTATGCGCTCCAGGCTGCACAATCCGGTGCCGCGGTGGCTCTGAAGAAAATGAGTTCACCGGAATGGCAGGGCGTTGATGTATCGTTGAGCGGCGTGTTCCATCAGGACTTCGCCGGCAAATCCGGCTACACCGTCTCGTTTCATCCGCATGCGGTCAATTCATCCGCCAAGACGAGCTTTCACCCGAGCCTCTACCTCACGGTCCGATCTCAAGGGAGTTGGCAATCGAAGGCGAACTCCGCTCGCACGGTTTACCGAACGGTCGAGGTGCTCGTGCATCTGCAACCGCGAGTCACGCAACGGGACGGGGCAAATTACGCCGTCGCCGACGCGGCTCCAAATCCAAACGACTACGACGCGATTCAGCAGTATGCGTTGTTCGCTTCGGATACGAGTAACTCGTTGATCTTTGATCCCGGTGATTGCATCGAGGGCAATCTGTTCGTTGGCGAAAACATCCGTTTATTCATGGACCCGCCGTGGAAAAATAAAATCCGCGAGACACTGCTCGAATCGATTGGCCTCGAATTGGTGAATACCGACGGCAGTCCGCGATATCCGCATCCCTTGGCAGGCCCTGTGACTCACGTACGCTCGATGTCGCATCAAATGGCCGAGGATCTGAAGCGATTACGAGTCTCGTCGAACCAAGTCGACCGGACTCCGACTCTTCCGAACCGATTCGAATGGACTCATTGGAAAACCTATCGCCTCTATGAAGGCGGTCCGCTGTATCGGGCGGTGCAATTGTCCGGATACCTGCGCAACAAGACCTATCAACCGTCTGA
Source organism: Planctomycetota bacterium (assembly GCA_027622115.1). Taxonomy (GTDB): domain Bacteria; phylum Planctomycetota; class Planctomycetia; order Planctomycetales; family Planctomycetaceae; genus JAQBZS01. Next base: position 5,946 of record JAQBZS010000002.1, read on the forward strand.
GCAGAATCCGCTCGGCGTTTTCTACGTCGAAGGCAACTGCACGATCCTGGACTACGTCACGATCGTCGGCACGTTGCTGTCCACGGGCACGATCAGCATTCTCGGCAAAGACGTGTCGCTGACATCTTTCAACTGGCGAGACGCGGAAGGAAAACTGCTGACGCCGGATGCGGCCGAGTGGCCTCGCTTGCCTGCCATCGCTGCGGAGAAGCTGTTCATTGAACGCGAAGTCCGCGTGGTGATCGAGGGAGCGATCAATCTCCACAACGATTTCCTGGGCGCGGGTTGCTCGCTGGCGTATGCCCATGCGAAGGACATCGATTGGGAGTTCAAGGCGACAGCTTCGCCATCCGGACAACCTCACAGCTGGGTCCAGGTGCTCGATGATTCGATCGATTTAACGTGGCTGCAAAACTCCGGGGACTATGAAGTCTGGCTCGACGACGGATTTAGCGGAAATTGGCATCGCATCACGCGCGTTGATTCGCGAGGCCACCGGTTCCGAATCGTGGGCGAGGTCAACTCGCCGCTGGGGACGCGTGCCCGCGTTCGACCGAGCCGAATTCACTACGTCGAATTCCGAGGTCCGCTGAGCGGTCGCAAACACGAAGTCCACCGACTGGCCGAATGGGATCTTTCGAAGAATCTGTGGGACAAGCTCCACCTGTATTGGGAAAAGTTCAACAAGGACTACCGTGAGTTGAACCAACCCGAAAATTCGTTCGTCGCGTTTTTGGCCGATCCACGAACGTTCCAAGGCTTGGGCGATCCGCACGAAAAGCAGGGATTGCCGCTCGAAGCCACGTTTCATTTGCGTCGCCCCGTGAACGTCCATTATCGATGGTCGCCGCCACTATTTGGGCCGCTCAAGCCGACCACAATGACGCAACTCAACCAGTCAACATCGGACGGCACGTTCAAGTCGCTCGACAAAGGTGGGTATCGATGGAGTGTTGTTTCATGGAATGAAGTGCCGCCTACCAAGCCGGTGGCGTTGTGGGCCGGCACTTGATGCCCGTCCGCATGCCCTGAATGTCGGCGTTGCGGATGACGTTGCGCGACGTGAAATAGTCGTTCGAGTACCAGCCGGTGTTCTGCTCGAAGACGTTCGACAACAGCGACGCATCGCCGCGAACGGTGTAGTCGTCGAACATCACATCGTGCGTTTCGTAGCCGAAGTATCCGTGGCGATAGACATTCCACACGCTGAAATTGCTAATGACGGATTTCGCCGCGGCTCGCGAATTGGCCGACGAACCGCCGAATTGATTCAGCCACCAAATGGTCATCCCGGATTCGGACGCATAAGCCTCGTTGTCGCGAAACTCTTGTATCGCGGTGCCGTTCATGTCCACGGCGAGGAACTCGCCGGCGACTTGCGGATCGGCTCCTTGAAACGCGGGGATGTTGCGATTGCCGAGAAACCGGCCGCTGAACGTGAAGCCGTAACCGCTGTGTACGTTGGTCGTGTACATGTTCGCGGCCACGTTACCTCGCACGCTGTTGTTGAAGCCGCGGAACCAAAACGCTCCCGATTGGTCGAGCGTCTTGCCGCTCCAACCGCTGGCCACGAAGTTGCGTTCGAACAGGTTGTGACTCTCGGAACCGTCTTCCGCCACGATGCCGGCGTCCGCGATGTCGCGCAGCACGTTTTGCTGGACCAAGCCGTAATGCGACGCATGCAGCACGATGCCCCACTTCTTGGTGTTGGCTCCGTTGGCCGTGCCCTGACCCGGCCACGTGAGACTGTTGCCGACAATCGTGAACTGCTGCCCGTTGGCCTGCGGCGTTTGCGGGCCGAGCAAATGATGTGCGTGCAGCGAATACCGGGCGATCTGGTTGGTGCCGATGTGCGTGACGTCGCCATTGCCGTCGAAGGTGGTGTTGTCGATGGGGGCGACGGTCGTGCGGCCAAGGTCGCGGAATTCGGCGAAGCGAACATCCACGTCCGCTCGAAACAGAAACGCGACGTGGCCGGTGACGCCGAGCGGATTCTCAGAACGGACCAAGATGTTGCGGCCGAAGTTGCCCACATGCGGAGTGAAGTCCAAATTGCCGTCTTGCCCGCGGGCTCCGAGATGGTCGTAGTACAGCGCTGAATCGAGCGTGAGCGTGAGGCCGTCCGGCGAGATGCCCGCGATGCGACGCGTTTCACCTTGTGACTGGTAATTCTGCCGCTGTTGGAAGTCGCGAAGATGCCGCGTGTCGGGCACGTAGAGTTCGTCGCCGACTTGCCAACCGCTGACGGCTTGTTCGAGTTGCAACGTTTGATCGCCGAGTAACGCTTCGTCGGCCAATCGCACAAAGGTCTCGTTGAGTTCGCTGCCATGCACGCGAACGGTCCCGAAGGCGACGATGCCGTGGCCCCACTGCGCGGGATCGGCGACCAAATCGAACGCCTGATCGGCAATGACCACCTCCGCTCGCACGCCCGCATCAATCGGAGCGTCCGCCGTGCCGATTTCCAACGTGCCTTCCGGATACACCAGCAGCGTGACCACGGTGAGTTTGGTATCGGTATCCGTGGCGAATCGCAGCTGGCCTTTGACGCCGACGACTTCGACGGCCGCGCTGCTTTGGGCCTCGTAGGTCACGGTCGTGCCGACGGGGATGAGCACGATATCGCCGGTCGTCGGAGCGACCCCGCCGGACCACGTGCCGACGTCACTCCAGTTCCCGTCCGAGACCGCGGTGACGGTCGGATGCAGGGCGAAGTTGGGGATGCGGTCGTGATGGGTTTCGAGATAATCCGCGTTGGAGTCGATCATGCCGTGTGCCGCGGACAGCAGCGTTCGACTTTCCAATGTTTCCGCAAGAGCCGGGACCGAATGCCACAAGGCACGACGTCGGCGAGAATGAATGCCCATCAAATCCCCTGGAGCAAAGATGCCGACAGACGGTGTCGCGTGTCGGCAAGGTGACTGCGGAATGAGTCGCGGTGCGCATGGCCCCACGCGCCAAACAATCGAGGGGAGAGGCTGTTTCTTCCAATTTCATCATCGACGATGTCGCGATGAGATGGAGACCGGGTTAATCGTCGGTCGGCACCTATGTGCGGCGAGGCGCAGTCCGGTGACGACGAATCGAAGTCGGAAGAATTTGAATCCGTTCGCTGGTCCGACGAGGGCGAAAACACCGACGACAAACCGACAGTTCACGAAGCCTATCACCTGCTCGGCATGATCACGGTCGAAATGCGGTGTTTTGCCGTGTCTCAGCCGTTCCAATAACTCGATGCAGTAATCCCGTCAAAAGCAGCGATTGGTTGCTTGTTTTCAACACGCCTGCGGTCGACGGTAGAACATGCCAACATTGACGTGTCCGTTTTCGTCAACTCCACGCGCAAAGGTCCGGCCATGAATCGATTGTTCGTCGTGTCGCTGATGGTCTGCATCCCACAAGACGCACTTGCGGGGCAGCCGTTTGACATCGTGCTCAAGCATGGCCGTGTCGTCGACGGCACCGGTGCTCCGTGGTACGTCGCCGACATCGGCATTCGGGACGGCAAAATCGCGAGAATCGGCCGCATTGACAGCAAAGCGGGCACAACCAGCATTGATGCCACCGGGCTGGTCGTCGCACCGGGATTCATCGACATGATGGGCCAGACCGCCGCCCCGTTGCTGCGAGATCCCAACGCCGCGTTCAACCTGCTGACTCAGGGCATCACCACGATCAACGCGGGCGAAGGCCATTCACCAGCACCGCTCAGCGACGCGGAAGCGAAGTCCGAAGGCTGGGCGTCGATGGCCGAATACTTCCAACTGCTGGACTCGAAGGGACTACCCGTCAACGTGGTGCAAACCGTGGGGCACACGCAGGTGCGGCGCATGGTGCTGGGCGAGATCGATCGACGCCCCACGAAGGACGAATTGATCCGCATGCAGGCGTACGTTCGCGAAGCCATGGAAGCGGGTGCCACCGGAGTTTCGACGGCGTTGATCTATCCACCGGCCGTGTACGCTTCGACGGACGAAATCGCCGCGTTGTGTCGAGTCGCGGGCGAGTACGGTGGTCGGTACTACACCCACATGCGGAATGAAGGCGACCAGTTGCTCGAAGCCATCGACGAAGCACTGCAAATCGGCGACGAAGCTCGGACTCCGGTACACATCTTCCATCTCAAGGCGGCCGGTCGAGCGAACTGGCCGAAGATGGATCAGGCCGTGGCGAAGATTCGCGCGGCTCGCGCTCGCGGGCAACAGGTTACGGCCGACATCTATCCCTACGTCAACAACGGACTCGGCATTTCCGCAATGGTGCATCCCAGACATTTCGCCAAGGGTCAGGGGGCTTTGCGACGGCAGCTCGGTGACGCGAAGTTGCGAAAACAAATTCGTGACGAAATTCAAAATGAACGCGGGTGGGAGAATTGGTTTCGCCACGTCGGGTTTGATTGGGACAAGGTGATCGTCGGCTCGACTCCGCACAAACGTTACGAAAAACTGACGGGCCAGAGTCTGGCCAACATCGCCCAGGCTTCGAAAGAAGACCCGTGGGACACGTTCTTCAATCTGCTGGAAAGCGGCGCGTTCGTGCAGCCGCAGAGCATGACTGAAGCCAACAAGATGCGCTTAATGCGAGAACCGTTTGTGTCGTTCTGCACGGATGTCGGTCCAGACGGCGGGTCGAGAATCGTGTCTCATCCGCGAGGCTACGGTGCGTTTCCGCGTCTGATTGGCCACTACGTCCACGACCTCGGCGTGATCTCGTTGGAACAAGCGGTGTCTCGCGCGAGCGCCGCGGCAGCGAACGCCGTGATGGCACATGACCGAGGCCGCGTGGCGGTCGGCTTGGCGGCCGATCTGATCGTGTTCGATTACGAATCCTTCATCGATCGCGCGACATTCGCGGAACCCACGAAGCCGGCCCAGGGCATGCGATACGTGGTCGTCAATGGGGAATTGGTGTTCGACGGCAAATTCACCGGCAAGCGGCCCGGTCGAGTCCTTCGCGGCCCAGGATTTCGTGACGAGCACGCGCCGTGGAACGTCAAGTCCGGCAAGATCGCCCCGGAATTGGCGGTGTTTGACAACATGATGACGCAACTGATGCGCGAACATCGCATTCCCGGCGCGGCATTGGCCGTGACGGATCACGGTCGATTGGTGGTGGCTCGCGGATACGGTTACGCGGACGTCGCCGCCAAACAGCCGACGACTCCGCAAAGCCTGTTTCGCATCGCGAGTCTTTCCAAGCCGATCACGTCGGCGGCGATCATGAAGCTGGTCGAGCAGAAGAAGTTGAAACTCGACGACCGCGTGTTCGACATCTTGAAGTATGAACCACAGCTGGAAGGCGACGCCAAGGTTGATCCTCGACAGGCGGCGATCACGATTCGGCACCTGTTGCAGCATCGCGGCGGTTGGGATCGAGCGAAATCGTTTGACGCCATGTTCAGGTCGGTGCAATTTGCGAAGAGCCTGAATGTGCCGCCACCCGCCAAGCCGGAGCATGTGATTCGCAACATGCTGGGTTTGCCGTTGGACTTCGATCCCGGCGAACGATACGCCTATTCAAACTACGGCTATTGCCTGCTGGGGCGCGTCATCGAGGTGAAGTCGGGACTGTCGTACGAACGCTTCGTCAAGCAGGAAGTGCTCGCGCCGCTGGGGATCAAGGCCATGCGAATCGGTGGGACGCGTTTAGCGGATCGCCATCATCCGCAGGAGGTGCGGTATTACGACGCCGGTCGAGGCCCGTCGGTCTTTGCCGCAGACTTGGACGAGACCGTCGCGGCACCCTACGGAGCGTGGTATGTCGAGGCGATGGATTCGCACGGCGGCTGGCTGGCGTCGGCCGAAGATCTCGCTCGTTTCGCGTGCGCCTTCGAGCCCGGCAAGACCGAGATCCTGTCGGAAGCCGCCGTCAAGGAAACGCACCAGCGACCGCCGGGCCTCGCTGGACATGACAAGGACGGCAAACCAACGGACACGTTTTATTCGCTGGGTTGGATGAATCGGGTGCTCAAAAATGGCAAAGTCAACCATTGGCACACGGGCTCACTGCCGGGCACGGCGACAGTCCTGATCCGCCGACACGATCACCGCAACATGATCGTCCTATTCAACACTCGGGAAAGCCCCACGGGTGGGCACATGGGTCGCGTGGTCGACCCCCAATTGCACAAAGCTTTGGAATCCGTCCCCGTCTGGCCAACGAAGACCGATCTGTTTCAGAGGGAGTAGGCATAGGTCGTTCGCTGACTTGCGCGAGCCCAAAGCCACGACGCGCATGTCAGGCCGAGGCTGATCTTGCCAGCCGATCTTGCAGCCACGCGGTGTCTTCATTCGATAACGCTGGATGGCACGCGTCTCGGTAATCGATGTCCTGGTCGTAGCGGGAACGCTGGTAGATCGCTTCGATCAGCGGTTGCAACGCCAGCGAAATGTCGGCATCAGGAGCTGCCAGCGGGATCGGGATTTCAGGCAGCGGATGGGAGTAGTGAGCCGGCCAGACGTCGCACAGTGGCGACAACTCGCGCCGCGCCACCAACAGGCGATACGGGCTGTCCGGCCAATCGTCTTCCATCGGCATGGTTTGGCCGCCCCGTAGCAAGTCGATTTCCACGAAATTTGCCAGACAACCTTCTAGGTGCGCTTCGCGTTTCCGAACGTACTTCACCCAACCGGGCTGTGGATGGCGTTTGTTGGCGGGTGACAGGACTTCGATCGTGGTCACCAATCGCCGTTCGGGACGCACTTCGTGGATCTCGACGAACACCTCACGAAACTCGACGGAAATCAGCGCCCGCATTTGTACGGGCGTGTTCTCAACACCGGCCTTCGTCTTCGGCGGATCGAGCACGGCGGTCGCGGCTGTGGGGTCGGGCGCTTGAATTCTGGCGGACGTAATTGCGACATCGGTCTGGGTTCTTCTTTTCTCGGGAACGTCGTCGGAACGCGTGAGCACAATATAGGCCCGCTCGCCCAAACGCGCGACGTAGCGATCAGGAAGCGCTCGTGCGAGCGTGCCTTCGACTTCTCCAATCAGCTTTTGGTGGAAGTCTTCCCACAGTCCACAGGATTCGATGTAGGGATCCATTCCGGGAAATGGTGATGGCATGTGACGTCCTCCGAATCAGTGGCATGTGCCATGGCTGCGTTGTCCAGCCACAGTCACTGGTTTTCAAGGGAGCTGAATTCCAACGGTTCATTGTAACACGCCCGTCGAACTGAGCGCTTGCGTGACGCGGATCTCCGTATGAGTCGGATGCAACGTGGATCGGCTCGGCAAACCGGGATTCTCGCGTTCACTCGTTCGACGATTGAAGTTCAATTCACGCGGCAACTGCTCGACAATCTGTCGTCGGCCGTTCACGTCAATGCAGAAGGTAGGTCGGCCTGAAGTCTGGCGACTCCAGCTACGGGTGTGTCCTGCGTAGCCGGAGTCGCCAGACTTCGGGGCGTGTTCCAGGCTACTGATCGGCCTACTGATCGATTCGCCGCAAGGCCGCGTGTTCTGATACCCCGCGCGCGAATTGACGCGGAATCTGCGGAGTCTGGGGCGAAGAATGGGAAGATGCGCCGCAGCACACCACGGAAATCAAAACTCTGGTAGGGGACTTGAAAATCGCTCGTCGGCACCGGTCGATAGAACCTTCGCTTTCGGACGAATCCGACCCACGTGAATAGGTCCGCGCGCTACGACCACTTGTCGGCGATTTCCATCAGCGCGCCATGTTTCTTGACGCGATTTCGAGTTCCCTATGTCACTGATGATGCCGCGACCTCAAGGCCTAAGCCTCGCCGGTTTTTTTGTGTGTGGTTTGGCCGTGATGGGTCTGTCCCAGGAGCCGACTTCACAACCGCCTCAATCTCCGGTGAAGTCAAGCCCCGCTGCTCCGCCACAGCCGGCCGAGAAAGCGGTTTCCGTCGTGGAGCAGGCGGTCGACCAAGCGCACGCGACGTGTTTCGAGAATGACCCGTTTCCGTCCGCCAAGAAGTGTGCGATTTGTCATCCGCAGCATTTCCGAGAATGGTCGGTCTCGCCGCACTCGTATGCCCAGTTGAGCCCCGTGTTCAACGCCATGTCCAACAAGCTCATCAAGCTCACGAACGGCACGCTGGGAGACTTTTGCATTCGCTGCCACACGCCTGTCGGCATGGCGCTCGACGAACCGATCAACATGAGCAATCTGGATCGACATCCCACGTCGCGTGAAGGCGTGACGTGCGTGGTGTGCCATCGCATCAACCAGGCCTGGGGCAAGGGTGCGGGTCGGCTGGCGCTCGTGGCGGGTGGAGTCAATCAGATCGTCTATGGACCGATCGGCAGCCGAGTTCTCAATGACGTGATCGCGAAACCCGATGAGTACGGCGTGCTGGTCGGCAACCTCGACAGTCGTGTCAGAGCGCGGGAAGTCCACGCCAACTCGCAGCGGTTCTTTCATTTGACGACGTCCGCGTCATGCGGGGCGTGCCATGACGTTTTCGCTCCGAATGGATTTCGACTGGAAGACGCGTTCAGCGAATTCAAGGTGTCGCCGTCGGCTCGCGAATGTGGGCACAACTGCCAGGATTGCCACATGGGTGCCCAACCCGGACAAGCCAAAGGTTTCACGTTCGGCCCGGCAGCCGTCGTCGGCGGAAAGAAAACCGAATCTCGTAAGCACACGAATCACATGATGCCGGGGCCGGACTACTCGATCATTCACCGCGGACTCTATCCACATCACCCGACCGCCATTCGCGAAGAGTCGCACGGCAACAACACGGGCGCGGCCGAATCGGACGGGCTGGCCACGATGCGCGAGTGGTTGATGTTCGATGATGCCGCCGGGTGGGGCACGGTCGAATTCGAGAAACGAGAGCACGACAACTCGCAGTTTTCTCCACCGTGGGACGATCCCAAAATGCGTCGCAAGGCGCGGCTGATTCTTGACGAGCAGAATCAGTTGCTCGCGGAATACACCGGGGCTCGGCTGCAAGTCATGCAGGCGGGATTCGGATTGGGCGAGATCACCGTGGATCGTGCCGATGCGCGCGAACTGAAGTTCTCGATCCCGGTGTCGAACATCACGACGGGGCACGGAGTCCCGACAGGGTTTGACGCCGAACGTGTGGTCTTCTTGCGAACAATGGTGTGGGACGGCAACGGTCGACTGGTGTTTCAGTCCGGTGATCTCGATCCCAACGGCGACCTGCGCGACAACCATTCCAGGTTTGTGCATAGCGGCAAGATACCGCTCGACCGGCAGTTGTTTTCGCTGCAATCCCGCTTCGTGACGCGAAACGTGCGCGGCGGCGAACGGGAACAGATTCTGAATATTCCCTTCTCGCTGGACCCTTTGCCGTACTTCCGACCCGCCACTCGACCATTCACCGTGTTGGGTCGACCAGTGGGTGCGAGAAAGCATAAACAGAATCTTGAAGTCGGTGGGTGTCGCATCGCGAGGTATCGATTGAGCGGGCCACAACTGACCTGCGGCCCGTACACGGTACGAGCACAACTGATTCAAGGCATGGTGCCGGTGAATCTCGTGCATGAGATTTCGGACGTCGGCTTCGACTACGGGCTCAGTGCCAAATGCGTCGCGGATTCGATCGTGGACGGCCACATGGTGCTACGTGAAATCGTGCGGCGGATCGATGTGAAGTGAAGGGATGAATGGTGAAGGGGACCTTGATCGCGGTTTCGCCCAGTCTGCCCAATCACATACGTCCCATTTGTCCCATAAGTCGCATTACTCATTGGACTGATGGGACGGATGGGACTGATGTTGATCGAATGGTGGGCCAATTGGTGATCAAGACCTGTAGAGGCTCCAGCAAGTAGTCAACCTGTTTTCGCGATTGAGACTTTGCAGTGAAAAATCGATTCAACAGCCGATTGGTCATCGCGGCGACGGTAACGTCACTGATTGCACTCGGTGCCGGAGCACAAGACCCAATTCCCGATGGCTTCAAATCCGTCGCATGCAGCGATGCAGTGCCGTCGGTCGCTCCGGAACAGGCTTCGCCGCTGATCAATCCCTACGCCGAACGCGTGGAATATCAGCATGACTTGCCGCACGATGAAGAATCGCCCGCTTGGACGCTGACTGAAGCCTTCATCGATGCCCTCACGGCTCCGATGCATCCCTTCGCGCATCTGGTCAGCGACGCGTTGAACGAGCAACACTTCGAACCATCGATTCATTTGAATCCGAACGGGATCGGCTTGCAGCACATCCCACAACGACCGTCGTTGGTTTTCGAATGGAACGAAGGCTTCGTCGAACCGGGAAGACTCGGGCAAGGCATTGAATTACCGACCGGTGCCGTTTGGCGACCGTCGCTATGGGTGTTTGGAACGTATCGCGGCGGCATAAGTTACTTCGACAACCACGCGGGTACGCGTTTCACCGAATGGGCGAACCGCTTGGACCTTTTCGGACAGCTCAACCTTTCCGGCACCGAGCGGCTGGTGGTCGGCATGCGACCGCTCGATCAAGAGAGCGGCGGGAGTCGACGCTTCACCGGCTATGACTTTCACGGCGGCGATTCGCTGGGCGGTGCCAACTCGGACGTGCAGTCGCTGTTCTTTGAAGGCGACTTCGGCGAGATCTTTCCAAACTTCGATCCTTACGACGAACTCGCTTTGGATTACGGCTTTTCAGTCGGGCGGCAGATCATGTCGTTCCAACAGGGGTTGCTGATCAACGAGGACATGATCGATGCCGTCACCGCGACCCGCAACACGCTGTACGGCGGCGGAAATCTCAACCTACGCATGACGGGCGTCTACGCCTGGAACAACATCAACCGCAACAACAACGTCGATGATCCCAACGCCAAAATGGTGGGGCTCTTCACCGAAAGCGATTTCGCATCGAGTACCGTGAATGCCGACATTGCCTACGTGAATTCCGAAACGAGTCTGGGCAGCCTCTTCGCAGTCGGTCTGAGTGCGATTCAACGGCTCAAGGGATTCCACAACGTCTACAACACGTCGCTGCATGTGCTGTCGTCATTCCCCACGGATGGCGAGACGACGGCATCCGGTCGAGGAACCTTGTTGTTCGCACAGACATCTTGGGCCCCGCACCACGCGAATGACTCGACGTATCTTGAGGACTTGGTGTACCTCAACGCGTTCTGGGCCATTGACCAATTCACGTCACCCGCGCGAGGCCCGTTGGCAGGTGGGCCGTTAGGGCAAACCGGAATCCTGTTTGCGGCACCGGGGCTGGGAAGATTCGGCGCTCCACTCAGCAACCAAGCCAGTGATGCCGCCGGAGCGAGTCTCGGCTATCAGATGTTTTTCGAACAAAGCCGCCAGCAACTGATCGTGGAATTCGGCGGTCGCAAGGACACCAACGACATCGGCGACGGAGCGATTGGAGCCGGCGTGCGATACCAAAGAGCCATTGGACAACACTGGATCTTCATCTTGGATGGCTTCACAACCAAGCGTGAAGGTCGAGGCGTTTCGCCCGGAACGAGAATTGAGTTTCTGGCCAAGTTCTGAGCCGCTCGACCGTAGCTTTGAAAGTAGCAAACTCGTCCTCAGTGCCGAGGCTGGCGCGGGCGTGCTTCGTTGACCACGATTTGTCGCCCGTCCAGATCCGTCCCGTTGAGCGCCTCGATCGCAGCTTCCCCACCGTCAATCATTTCCACGAAGCCAAAGCCACGCGACCGTCCGGTCTCCCGATCCGTAACAACTTGAGCGCTGGTGACATTCCCGTGCGCTCCAAACACCTCTTTCAACGTGTCGTCCGTGGATGACCACGACAGGTTGCCGACGTAGAGATTCATGCCCTCGTCCTCTGATCGATCTCCAGGAAACTCGCCAAGTTCGCGAATCCTCGCACGGCACGTACATATCAACGGATCCAGATATGTTCAAGCGTGCCGAGACCTGCAAGTGGCTCAAGCTGAATTCCTCCGAAGTCTTGCGCCGTTGATTGCGGTTTTCGGAACAGCTGAATAGATCACGCGTCCGAAAGTCGGCGTTCGGCCAGCGTTGATGATCCGAGCCACGGCCTCGGACCTTCTTTTTCTGACGTTTCCGCAGCAGGTTGTGCAGACGCATCACGTTCACGAGGAATGAAGCGGCACTTCGGCACTCAATTGCGGCTCGACTCGAAGAGTCTGGCCCTTCGGCGGTCGAACGGAACGTATTCCGTGAAAGCGTTCAATCGCGGCCATTCGTTCGTCGCGAGTGTGTTGATGCAGAAATCGCAGCAACGTCTCTTGCGCCACAGTGAATTCCTGATCTCGGCGACCCTGGGCCACACGTGCCAGTTCGAGGCTACGATCCAGATCCCAGCCGTCGATCAATTCTCCGTGCCAGATGCGCGAAAATGACGGCACATGCTTTGGCAGCAATTCGCCGCCCGGCAGTACGATCGACATCACGCCGATCGACGATCCCGTGTTGAAGAGACTGCTCAAGGCCGTCTTCGTGTGATCGCCGATGAAGCAGCCGACTTTTGTCTGACCGGTTTCGATGGCTTCGCCCGATAGCGGAACCCGCACGGCGGAATAATCGTTCTTGAGATCGCTGTTGGTGGTCATCGCCCCGAGGTTGACCCACGGGCAGACGTAGCTGTGTCCCAGGAATCCATCGTGATACTTGTTGGCATGGGAATGCAGGATCGAGCACTCGATTTCACCGCCGACACGGCACACGTTGCCGATGGTGGTGCCTCCTCGAACGTTGGCTCGGAAAAGTTGCGAGCCGCGACCGACGTGGCACGGACCTTCCAGCCGAGTGAATGCTTGAATCGCGGCGCCGGCATCAACCGAAACCGGACCGTGCCGCGCATCGATCACCACGAATGGATCGATTTCGGCTCGTGGGTCGATCGATACGTCGCTGGCGGTACCTAGAATGGCGACTCGCTGGTCGAGATTGGTCTGCAATGTTCGCGTCGCCGGTGCCAAAATCGCGTCGTCCATCAGTTGCTCGCCATTGTGGTTGACGAGATCCCAAGGTCGCTGAATCAGCACGCCGTCGGCGGATTCGAGGGTACGAGTCGCCGCGATTTGCGAGATGGTTTGGTCGGCGTTCTGCCCACTGATCAGCGCGGCTTCCGTCGAATCGATCCACATGGCCACGACCGTGTTGTCGATCATGTACGCGACTTCGTGTTGCAACTGCAATGTCTCGATCGTGCGAGCCGACGGCAGCCAGCGACCGTTGATCAGCAGTGTGTCGTGCTGTTGCAACCAGACCGCGTCGTTGACTCTCGCGTCCAGATGCGCTTCGCGGTACACGTCCGCGAGATAGGGACGGACGAGTGCTCCCCACTCCCGGATGATGTCGTCACCAATGCGTCTCATCACGTGTACGCAACGTTCGCGAAGCGACCAGCGACCACAAATCAGTTCGAACACCGGCCGAGTCCACGCGATCGGCGCGAGGTTTTCGGCACAACCGTCTTCGAAAAACGCAATTCGCATGATGTGTCTTTCAGGCAAGGCTGCACCTTGCCGCTCTTATCCTGCCTGACGTAATTCCGGAACCACGCCGCAGATCCAGCGTTCGGTGACCGACAAGAACTCAATCCACGCCGCCCGCGCGGCAACGCGGTCGTCGCCCAGAAATCGAGTCACGGCTTGCAAAACAATGGCTCTTAGATCCGCCAGTTGATGAGCCGCGAGATTGCTCAATCCCGTTCGACGAGCAATCTGTGTGATGAATGACCGAGCCAAATCCGGCGAGTTGGCGAATCGAATCGTCGTGGCGAGGAGTTGCATGAATTGCCGTTGCAGATCTTCGTCCACCGTTCTGGGAAGCAAATGCCGCGCGGATGAACCGGCGACGGCTTCCAGGACTTGCAACGAAAACAAGTCGGAACGTTCGGCAATCCGCATCCACGATTGCTGGAGCGCATCGACATCCAAATCGGACTTGGGTGGTTCCTCTTTGGCTGGTTTCTCAACGGTCGTTTCTCCGGGAAACACGAGGACCAATTGCTCCAACTGCGTCCACAACCGTCGGACACTTGGCAACACTCCGGGGCGAATTGAGTGGTATTCAGCGCCCGTGGCTTGTCCATCGACCAAGAGATCCCGGATCTGATCGAAGACGTCAAACAAGACCAGGCACACTTCCGGCGTGAAGGCTGCTTGGCGTGAGATCATACGGGCCACCAGTTGCTCGGTGGCCTTCGCCAATTCGGACGTTTGCGGCAAATTGAATTGCGTGGCCTGTCGCGCGATATGCGAACAGAATGCCAGAACTTGCTGCAATGCGTAGTCTTCATTCGGATGCGAACTGAAATGACGCACGGTCCGATCCAAGCGAATCGAAGTATCGGCAAGAAACTGTTGCAAGTCAGACGAATCCATCGTTCGACTCCCGTTTTCGGTCGGCGTGGATGAGGAGGCGGATCGATAACTTCAATCGCGGATTCTCACAACAGCGATTTTCAGTCTTCGGCGGTCTGGAGAGTTTGGGACATCTCTCCTATCGGATGCCGGTCGGAGTGGACTTCAGCGGCATCAACGAAATGTGGGCGATTCCACGTACAGTGTTGAAAATCTCGGGATGACGCGGGAATCAGTTCAAGCAGGTTGGGGGATTCGGCTGTGGATTGGGATTCGGCTGTGGAAAGGGGTCGCGTGGGCCGATGGGGCGGTAGTTTGACAATGCTCATCCTCCACTTCCTTGCGTTAGAAGCGGTATGATGAATCTGGTGAATCTCTTCGCGCAGGTTTTGCGTGTCGAGGGGACTGGGGTCGGGCGGTTGGTAGTTCAATGCTCGCGGCGGAAATCGTTCATTGTTCCAACGTTTTGAGCCGCGAGAATTGAACTTTGAACCGCCCGACCCCTTACCCTCCTTTCAAATCTCAAGAACAAAACAGACATGACTCAACGCCAACCAAAACACGAAGCTCGACCCACTTTCGATACGAGTGCCTCGAACCGTGATCAGTTCTCGCGCCGCACCTTGCTGCGAGGCGCCGGCGTGGCCATGTCGTTGCCGTGGCTCGAATCAATTCCGGTGTGGGGTGTCGAGCCGCAATCGGTCGATGCGGAGTCGCCGTTTCCGAAGCGTTTTGCGGTGTTGTTCATGGCTTGCGGAGTCAACGGGCAGCACTGGTGGGCGAAGGGTTCCGGGGCCGAAATGGAATTGGGTAAGAGTCTCGTTCCCATGGAACCGCTCAAGCAAAAGATGAATTTCATCTCCGGCTTGTTCAACAAGAACTCGACCGGCGTGGGTATTCATCCGGGACAAACCGGCAACATCTTGTCCGGGGCGTCACTCCAAAAAGGCGCGGAACTGCGAGGCGGAATCAGCGTCGACCAAGTTCTCGCCAACACGCTGCCGCAGGAGACGGCTCAACCCAGCATGGTGCTGGGCTGCGAGCAACCGATCACCGGCTATCACGAGACCAACTTTTCGATGGCGTATAGCTCGCACATTTCCTGGCAAAACGCGACGTCGCCCGTGCCGATGGAAGTGTATCCATCATTGGCGTTCGACAGCCTGTTCGACAATCGCGGCAGTCGTCGCAACAAGAGCGTGTTGGACCGAGTTCGATCCGAAGCCGCCAGCCTGGCTCGGCGAGCCAGTGTGACCGATCGCTCAAACTTGACGAATACCTCACCAGCGTCCGTGAAGTGGAAAAGCGGATCGAACGCACGCGAACCGAACAGGACAAAGCCGCGGACCGTGCCAGGAATTACGGCAAGTCCGTGATCACGATGAAGCGACCGGACAACGGGCTGCCCGAGGACATTCGCGAACACATGCGGTTGATGTGCGACATCATCGCGCTCGCCTTTCAAACCGACAGAACGCGGATCGGCACGCTGTTGCTGTGTCGCGACATCTCGGGCCTGTTCTATCCATTCCTGGGTGTTCGCAAGGCCCACCATTCCGGCTCGCACGACGATCGTTCCGACGATTGGGAATCGGTGTCGCGTTACTATTGCAGCCAGTTGGCCTATTTGGCGACCCGGCTCGACGCGATGCCGGAGGGAGACGGCACGGTGCTGGACAATTCGTGTTTGTTATTCGTCAACAACATGTGGTCCGGCAGCCGTCACGATTCGAACAAGGTTCCCGTGCTAACGGTCGGCAGCCTGGCCGGGACGCTGGAGACCGGGCGAGTGTTGGATTACTCGGCAAAGGGCGACGCCAACCGCAAGCTCTGCGGCATGTACCTGTCGATCATGAACCGCATGGGCCTGCAAGCCAACAAGTTCGGCGACGCGACTGCTCCGCTGGCCGACTTCTGATCACCGCATCGAGGGAACGGACAAGCTGGAGCCGGCAGCGAACAATCGCTCACGGATTCGGGTTGATCAGTCTAATCCTTAAGGTCTACCGGGAGCCTACGGGCTATGCGGATCTCACGCTTTACCGCCCACCGACCTCACGACAATCCGAAAACCGGGTCGTCGATTCTGTCGGACTGGCTGAACGCTCAAGACATGGGAGCACACGATTGAGACTTAACCAAGCGAACGAATTTGGATGAATTTGAAAAAGACTCGGAATCTTCCGTGGTTCAGGTCACGGAGGATTTCGAGTGAAGCGAAGTGTCCAAGCTCAGGTCGTTGCCCGACACCAGGTGCCGTGGTACTAGCCAAGGTCGCCACCGATTCATTACGGTCCGCCCATCCAAAATCGGCCTCGCAGCCAATCGCGAGACTGCATCTTGAGGGACATGAAGGAAGCTGGCGAAGGAATCGTCGATCGATGGCACGTGCATACACTCCCGGCCTGAAAGTTTCCGGCCAAACGCGACACAAGACTCGCCGGATTCTGCCGATTCCCGGCGAGGTGCTCGTCAAAAAGGGCGATCGAGTTCAGGCCGAAGACATCGTGGCTCAGACGTTCATGCCGGGAGACATCACGCCGGTCAATGTCGCCAACAAACTGTCGCTGCCTCCGGTTGACGTCATCGAGTGCATGCTGAAAAAAGCTGGCGATCGCATTGAAATCGGCGACGCCATCGCCTGCACAAAAGGCATCTTTGGGTTCTTCAAATCCGAACTGAAATCCACGGTTGCAGGCGAAATCGAATCGATCTCGGAAGTCACCGGCCAGATGATTGTGCGAGGCGAGCCGTTGCAGGTTCGTGTGTTGGCCTACCTCACCGGTGAAGTCGTTGAAGTCATTCCCAACTCCGGCGTCGTGATCGAATCCAACGTCGCGATGATTCAGGGCATCTTCGGGTTGGCTGGCGAAGCGTTCGGCACGATTCGCATGGCCTGCGGCAGTCACAACGAAGAGTTGACGGCTGATCTGATTACGTCGGACATGCTGGGCCAAATCGTCATCGGCGGGGCTCGGATGACGGGCGACGCCGTTCGCAAGGCCATTGCCGTGGGTGCATCGGCCGTGGTGTCGGGCGGCATGGACGACCAAGACGTCAAAGACATTTTGGGTTACGACCTCGGCGTGGCGATTACCGGATCCGAGAAGATCGGCACGACGGTGCTGATCACCGAAGGTTTCGGCGAAATCTCGATGGCCGAACGCACGTTCAAGTTGCTCGGTCAGCATGAAGGTCGCGAGGCGTCCGTCAACGGGGCCACGCAGATTCGGGCCGGAGTGATGCGGCCGGAGATTCTGATCCCGTTGGAAGCCGGCGTGGTCATCGACGAGGAATCAAAACGCGAAGCCGGGTTGCTGGAAATCGGCACGCCCATCCGAGTCATTCGGGATCCACATTTCGGAATCATCGGCGACGTCTGCGAATTGCCGACGGAACCAGCGGTGTTGGAATCGGGATCGAAAGCTCGCGTGCTCAGCGTCAAGTTTGCATCCGGCTCCGTCGTGACCGTTCCGCGTGCGAATGTGGAGATCATTGGCGAATGACGCAGCAGCATTCGCTGGTGTTCGATTATCAAAAGGGAAATGCGATGGCAGATCGTGAACGACAATTCATGGAAACGAAGAGTGCACCATTGGCCTCTTCGCGGTTCTCGTTCGCTTTCCGTATTCCACTGCTGCGTTTCGCTGGGATGCTCGTCGTATCGCTCGCCACGTCGGGAATCGCGAATGCTGCCCCTGCCAAACCTGCGAGCATCTTGGTGACCGATCACGGTTGGGACGACGGTGAATCGCTCGACGTGACGTTCGGCCTTTCAGCGGCCTCGACCGATCCCAAAAGCAAGGTTGTCTATTACTTGGTCCAGCGAGCCGGCGAGCACGGTGGCCTGTACAAGGACATTGCCAAGATCGTCCCAGAAAAATCCGATCTTGCCCGAGGTGTGATCAAGTTCGTGGCCGACAAGTGCGAACTGGGCGAGCCCTATTTCTTTCGGGTCAAAGCCGTGGCGGCGGGTGGCGTGGAATCGGAATTCGTCGAGTCCACCGAGGCCGTGCGTCCGAGCCGTCAATTGTTTGCCGGCAGTCGTTTTTGGATGGGTGCGATCACACTCATGATCTGTGGGTCGGTCGTATTCTATATCCGTCAGGCCCGAGGCGGCCGAGATCTGAAGGTCCGCAAGATCGCCGGTTTGGAAGCCGTGGAAGAAGCCGTCGGCCGAGCGACCGAGATGGGCCGTTCGTGTTTGTTCATCCCCGGCATTCTCGACATGAACGACATGCAGACGATCGCCGGACTGACGGTGTTGTCTCGCGTGTCACAACAGGCCGCCGAATACGGGGCCAAAATGGAAGTCCCCACCAGCAAGTCACTCGTGATGACGGCGGCTCGCGAAACCGTCGCAGCCGCGTTTCTCGCTGCGGGCCGCCCCGACGAATTCAACGAAGACAACATCTACTACGTCACCGACGAGCAGTTCGGCTACGTGGCGTATTTGTCCGGCATGATGGTCCGCGAGAAACCGGCCGCCTGCTTTTATATGGGCGGCTTCTTCGCCGAGTCCTTGATTCTGGCGGAAACCGGCAACTCGATCGGTTCGATCCAAGTGGCCGGCACGGCTCAGCCGGCACAACTGCCGTTCTTCGTCGCCGCGTGCGACTACACGCTGATCGGCGAAGAATTCTTCGCCGCGTCCGCCTACTTGTCCGGCGACCCGGATCAGTTGGGCAGCCTCAAGGGCCAAGACGTTGGCAAGTTGATCGTGGCGGTACTGATGATTGTCGGCTGCCTGGCCACGACGCTTGCGGACCTGACCGACGCGGACGGCATCCGAGCCATCGCGGATTACCTCAGAAACACCATTTTGCAATCGAGTTCGTAGCATGAAACGAACCATCCCCCTGTTGATCACCGGAATCGGCGGCTTCGTGCTGATCTTGGCGTTCTTCATCCCCTACACCGAAAGTTGGGGTGAAGTGGCTGCGGTCTGGTTCGACGTCATGGCGGCCATCGCGTTCTTGCTCGGTGGCGGCAACCTGATGAAGGTCCATCTCAAGAAGATCAGCGATCGAGCCGCCGGTTGGGCCTATTCGCTGATCGTGCTGCTCGCGTTTTTGCTCACGCTGTGGACGGGATTATTCAAGACGGGTTCGAAACCTGCGGACAATCAGGAGTATTACGGCGAGTCCTTCGCGTCACTTAGCGTGGCCGACTTACCGGACTCGATGCTGGCCGAAATCGAGGGTTCGCTGCCGGAAAAGGTCGACGCCGAATTGCCCCCGTCGGTGCGGCGTCAACTCTCCGTGGAAAACGGCAAGCTGCGATTTCGTGGCTGGATGACCGATGACCACGTCTCGGACCTGAAGTCGTATCACGAAACTTTGGAGTGGCAATGCAAGGTTGAGACACTGGCCGCCGCGGCAAAGCCGCCGGAAGTGCTGAGCGGCAAGGTGTCGTATCACTCGGATCATCAAGTTCTCAGCTTTCACGGTTACATGTCCGATGCCGAGCACACGGCGCTGGTGGCACTTGGCAAGTCCGCAGCTTGGTCGCAAGCCGTGAAGATTCTGTTTGACGCCAGCCGCGTGGAAACTCGCATCAAGTCTGAAGAGATTCCCAAGGGCTACCAACTTCCGGAGTCGGTCAAAAACGTCCAGGTGAGCAATGGCGAGTTGGTCATCCAAGGTCCAATGAGCGCCGCGTTGCGAGACCAAGTAGCTGCCGGCCAAGCCACCGTCCCGTTCGTGCGTCCCATGACGAAGGAGCAGCGAGCCGCTTTTCGACGAGAGATCGAATCGAAAGGACAGCCGCTCACGGGCGAACAAGCCGTGGCCTTGGAGACGACTTTCAACACGGTTTGGACCAGCGTTCAATTGCGACTGGCGTTGGTCACGGCTGGTCAGCCCAGCGAGGTTCCGAAGACGGCTTGCGAAATGCTGATCGAACAGCAGGCCGGCGTTCAGGACATCAAACCGAAACGGATCGTCGGCACGGCTGTGGGCATCAACGACGCGCAAGGAGCAGTGCTGGCCAAGTTCTCCACCGATCCCAGCGTCTCGATTGATCAAGCGGTGGAACAGTTACGAGCCGCGGGTGAATTCAATGACGCGCAGGAGAAGGGTCTGAAGAAATTCCTCGATCGAGTTCCCAATCAAATCGATTTCGACAAATCCGTGGCGACGGCGTTGAACGGAGCAGGACCGCTTGCCGAAGAACAGAAGGAATTTCTGCTCGGCGATTACCGGAAGCGGTTCTTGTGGCGTCGCGACGTCGGTCGCTTGTTTGTCGCGTCGCATGTCCCGAAATACGAATGGTCCGGCGACTATGCCGAACAAGGCACGGGATTCTGGTTTGCTTACGAATACGCCATGAAACCGCTGACCGCGACGATGTTCGCGATGCTGGCGTTTTACGTGGCGTCGGCGGCGTTCCGCGCGTTTCGTGCGAAGAACATCGAAGCCAGTTTGTTACTGGGAACCGCCTTCATCATCTTGCTGGGTCGAACCCAGGCCGGTGTGATCTTGACCGCATGGTTTCCGGATGCCATCGGTGGGCTGCGAATCGACAGTTTGACGGTCTACATCATGAGTGTGTTCAACACGGCTGGAAACCGGGCCATCATGATCGGCATCGCTTTGGGCATCGCATCGACGTCACTCAAGGTGTTGCTCGGCATGGACCGGTCGTATTTGGGGAATGATTAGTCGCAATCGACCGTAGCTTGGGACCATTGTCCCGAGCGATCACGGGACAATGGTCCCGTGCTACTGGCCTAACGAGGTAATTGGATGATTGATTTTTTAGCCAACCTGGATCGTCGCTGGATCTTCCTGCTGATGCTCTTGTCGGTCGCGATCCCGATCTTGACGGGCGTTTCCTTCGAAGAAGTCCCGTCGAAGCAGGCGAAAGACGTCTTCCAGGAAATCGAAAACCTGAAGCCGGGCGACAAGGTGCTGATGGCTTGGGATTTCGGCCCGGAAACCGAAGGAGAACTCGGACCGATGGCCACCGCGTTCTGTCGTCAAGTGTGCGAGAAAAAGGCGAAGCTGTATTTCATCGCCATCGTGCCGCTGGGCCCGCGGATGATCGACCGCACCATCGAGAACATCATTCGCGCCGACTTTCCCGACTTGGTCTACGGCGAAGACTACGTGAACCTCGGATACAAGTCGGGCAATGAAGGCGTGATCAAGGTCATCGTTACCGATCTTCGCGGCTTGTACACGACCGACGCTCGCGGCACGAACATCGATCAAATCACGATGTGCAAGGATGTCGAAAACCTGCAACAGATGGACTTGATCGTCAGCGTCAGCGGTTCGTACCCCGGCACCAAGGAATGGGTGCAGTACGCGGTTTCTCCATATCCGGACAAGATCAAGATGGTCGGCGGCTGCACCGGAGTCCAAGCTCCGCTGCTGTATCCGTACATCCCCGGCCAGTTGAAGGGCCTGCTGGGTGCGATCAAGGGCGCGGCCGAATACGAGAAACTGGTGGTCGACGAATACATCGGCGACTCACCGCACCCCAAGTACCTGGAAGGCAAACGCCGGATGGGTCCCCAGTTGATTGCTCATTTGCTGATGATCGGATTGATCATCTTGGGCAACGTTGTTTTCTTCTGTCAGCGAGCACGTGAAGGTCAACAGGCATGAAACGCGACCAACTCATCTGGACGGTATTGCTGGTGATCGGCGGCGCGTGGCTGCTCTATCGCTGTTCCACGGTCGGCGTCGGTTTGGTTTACGCGCAAGAGGTCGACGGCAAGTTCACCAGCGTGGACAAGTTGGAATACACGGCGGGAACGGCTCAGATCGACTGGCTGCGGACGTTGGGCGTGTGGACCGCCGCGTTCTTCACGCTGGGCATCATGTCGTTCCTCTACAAGGACAACCCATTCTACAAGATCTGCGAATCCGTGGTGGTGGGAGTCTCCGCCGCGTATTGGATGGTGCTTGGTTACTGGACCGTCGTGGTGCCGAACCTGTTGGGACGCATCTGGCCCGCGTGGATTCAGTCCTGGGCCATGCCGGGGATTTCGCCGTTGCGCGAAGGTTACTGGTACATGAACGTGATCCCGCTGGTGTTTGGCGTGATGCTGTTGTGGAGACTCGCACCGAAGGGCGCGTGGATCGCGAGATGGCCGTTGGCATTCATCATCGGCACGACGGCCGGTTTGCGTCTCATGGGTTTCATGCAAGCGGATTTCCTGAGCCAAATCCGCGCGGGCGTCGGGCCGATCCTGGCCATCAACGCCGAGTCCGGCATCGATTTCTGGGACACGGTCCGCAACGTGGTGATGCTGTTGAGCGTGCTGGCGTGTCTGGTGTACTTCTTCTTTTCGATCGAGCACAAAGGCGCGGTCGGCAAGGTCGCCAAGGTTGGGATCTGGGTCTTAATGATCACCTTCGGCGCGGCATTCGGCTACACGGTCATGGGCCGGATCGCATTGCTGGCGATTCGCTTGGAATTCTTGTTCAACGAGTGGTTGGCGTTGGGCTGAGTTGTTCGCGCTTCTGCGATGACTACGTCGCGGAGAACCGGGCGCCATCGACGATCACTATGCACCCGCAGCAGCCGCGTTTGTCGAGTGGTTTCGAGACTTGTTTGAGGTCTGAGGCACTCAGCCAAGGACAACCCGTTCTGCAAGATCTGCGTATCCGTGGTGGTTGGAGCCTCCGCCGCAGTTCATTTCGCATATCAGCGACATAACGTCGTGACCGCGCCGAGGTGGTCGAGGATGCGAACTCGGCGGCGAAAACTGCTCATGCCGAATGCCGGCGAATAGCCGTGATGATGATCCGCGATTGTGATCGCCGTGATGATGTCGTCGATGACCAAGAGAAACTGTCGAAGATGGGCAAGACCTCACGGGCTTGACCAACCGCTCGCCAACGCGCCAGCCTGAGGATCGCCGGAAAGATCAACGCCATACTCACGAAGCCGTCGACCAGCGGAATGTCGTAGTGTGCCTTTCCTCAAAAGTACAGAAATCAACGTCATCGGCCACGAAGACACAAAGAGTCCCGGCAGGCCAACTGAGCACCGTCCGGTCAATTCAAAGGCGTCGCGCGTTGCAGTATCGATGCGATTGCCTAAATGGACTCCCCGGTTACCGGATGCAATTCTTGCGGCGCGATTTCGGCCAGCGGCACGGCGACGAAGTTGCGAGTACGGTTTAGGTGAAATCCGTCGCGTTCCGTGCTCACAGCATCCTTTACTGAACGCGTATCGGTTTCAGTTGCGGCGGGCGTCTTGCCTCCATGACTGTGGCGGAACACGTGGGGCGGTAGTACTCGCGGCTTGGCGACCCCCGTACGTGCGGTTGAATTCGTCGGGATCAAACGGATCGGTCGCACCGAAGTCGGGGACCGTGATCGGCACATCCGGGAGCCAAGTCCTGCCTGACGTCGGCATCGATCCCGGATGCTCTTGTGTTGGGGGTTGCCGATTTGCAATGCCGTGTTGATGGTCGGCGAGTCGATCAGGAACGGGACCGGTGGCACCGCCACTGTGCCCGAACCCGGCCAGCATCGCTGAGAGCGTTTGATTGGATAGTGTCCCGGCGTCCGCTCGTTGTCCCAATATTTCATCCGGCGCGGTGGCGACAGGCGTGTTGCCGGCCGCTGGTCGAATAATTGTCGTCGCTTCGCGAAGCTGCGGTTGAGACGGCTGCGTCGAGTTCGGGGACTGTCCGGAGATCGGATTCTTGTCGGACTTTTCCGCCACCGCCGCATGGACCCAATCGCGAATCGTATTGATTTGGAATTTACCCGCTCGATTGTCGAACAACGGCCGACCGTGGCGAGCGTGATCATCGACGAGTGCCGTGAGCAGTCGGCTGTCGTCCGGTCGTGCCATGTCGATCTGCTTGAATACGGCGGCGAGGTTCTGTTGCGAGAAAACTCGATGTCCGCCCGTGGTTCGGATCCGACGCATGCGGAACTCCTGGCGTGACGTCGAACTGTGACAGCCGGCGTTCGAGCACTTATTGACCAGCAAAGGCTGGACGCGGGCCACGAATTGTTCGGCGGTCTTGCGGGAAAGGCCGGCCAGAGACTTCATTTCGGGGCCGTCGAATTCGAGTGTTTCGGTGCGGTTCGAATTCGGCAGAGTCAGTAACAATGCGGTGGACGAGGCGGACGAACGGTCGAGTCGACGGATGAGTTCGCGCGCTTCGCGACGCTGCGGTTCTCGGCGAATGGCGTCTTCAAGTTCCGTGCGAGCTTCGTCGTTCAGGCTGTTGTTGATGCACCACTTGGCGAGTGCGATGCGATTTTCGGCGTTGATTTCCGGCATGAATTGCCGCAGCTTGAGATACGCGTCACGCAGATTGGCGGCTTCGAATCGCACCAACGCGAACGGAACCCGCATGCTGCCGGCCGTACCGTCCGGATTGTCGACCACGTACCCGCCAGCGCTTTCGCTGACGGTTCCACGCAACACTCGGCCGGTGGTCAGAACCAGCAGACTCTCGCCACGAGGCGCGGGCTGAGCGCGTGCGGATTGACTCGTCGCGAACTGAACCAGGGCGAAGGCGAGGAGAGCGGAAAAAACGAGCCGTTGGGACATGCCGGATTCCCGTGAGGATTGAAGACGGGCAGCCGGGAGGAGGGGCGGGGACGATACGAGCATCTCGACGATACGGTCAAGATGAGTGTGAGAAAACCGCAGGAAACAGTGGTTGACGTGTCGGGATATTCCGATATATTGGAGTAAGGAGACCGACTGATGGCAACAAGAACGAAGAAACCCAGACTGACGCCACTTCCGGCATTGGAAGAAGCGGCGGAGTGTCTCAAGATTTTGGCTCATCCACACCGACTGCGGATTGTGCAGATGCTTCTGCGCGGCCGATACGCGGTGGGAGAGCTTGCCGAATCCTGTGGGATTCCGAGCCACATGGCTTCGGAACATCTGCGGCTGATGCAACGCTGCGGCTTCTTGAACAGCGAAAAAGAGGGGCGTAAGGCGTTCTACGAGATTGCTGAGCCACATTTGGCGAACATCATGCAATGCGTGGAAGCACGCTTCGACAAGTGACGGCTCAAAGTTGTTTCGACAGTCATGTCGTAAGTGCGCGCATTGTCGAGGTGAAGATCGTGTTTGGTCGACGGTCGAGTAAAACGAGGCTGCGAGTCAAACCAGTCACCTTTCGGCGCGACGAGAATAACACCGAGTCATATCAATCAATAAGTCCGGCTTTTGCCTCGGAAGGAAACTGCTATGAGCGAATTAACAATTTCACCCCAAGGACTTGCCGAATTGTGTCAGTCTGGGACGAAGGTGGATCTGATCGACGTAAGGACTCCGGTCGAATTTCGGGAAATTCATCTGGATGTCGCTCGAAATGTTCCGCTGGACCAACTCGACCCAACGGCAGTGATGCAGGCCCGCGGTGGCTCACGGGATGAGCCGCTTTATGTGATCTGTCGCAGCGGCAGTCGTGGCCAGAAAGCCTGCGAACAATTTCTGAAAGCGGGTTTCACAAGCGTCATCAACATCGAAGGCGGCACGTTGGCTTGCGAACAGGCAGGACTGCCGGTCGTGCGTGGAAAGAAGGCGATTTCGCTGGAACGACAAGTGCGGATCGTGGCCGGGTTCCTCGTGGTACTGGGAGCCGTGCTGAGCCGGACGGTTCATGCCGACGTCATTTGGTTATCGGCTTTCATCGGTGCGGGGTTGATGTTCGCTGGAATCACCGACACCTGCGGAATGGGGATGATGCTGGCCAGGATGCCGTGGAATCAATGCAGTCGGGACACGACTTCGTGCAATCTACGCTAAAGATTTGAATGAAGAGCAGTGGAGGCAGAATGGAAAGTGATCGTAGCGTCGATGGTTATATACGCGAACATACGATGTGGCACGATGAATTGCAGACATTGAGAAAGATCGTTCTTGCGTGTCAATTGACCGAACAAGTGAAGTGGCGGGCTCCTTGTTACACGTTCGAGGGCAAGAACGTGGTGCTCATCAGCGGACTGAAGGAGTATTGTGCGCTCAGCTTTATGAAAGGTGCGTTGCTCAAGGATACTGACGGCTTGCTGATTCAACCCGGCGAGAACACACGAGCGGCGCGATTGATTCGCTTCACCAATGTGGGCGAAATTGTCGACCTGAAAGCCGTCTTGAAATCCTATATTCATGAAGCTATCGAGTTGGAAAAAGCGAGGTTGAAGGTCGATTTCAGTGAGAATCGAGAACTCGACTTCCCCGACGAGTTGCTAGACAAGTTTAACGAGAGTTCCGCGTTCAAGACGGCCTTCGATGCGTTGACCCTGGGACGCCAAAGAGGATACGTGCTTCATTTTTCCGGTGCCAAGCAGTCAAAGACGCGCGC
This sequence comes from Planctomycetota bacterium, assembly GCA_027622115.1. Lineage (GTDB taxonomy): Bacteria > Planctomycetota > Planctomycetia > Planctomycetales > Planctomycetaceae > JAQBZS01. Next base: position 32,505 of record JAQBZS010000002.1, read on the forward strand.
GGCAAGAATTAAGAAATGCGTGCAGAGAATTCTCGATGGCAAGGGATTTCATGATTGCATCTGCGGACTCTCCCAAAAGCTGCCCAATTGCGACGGGTCGCACAAGTCCATTCGCTAGAAGCTATCCGAAAACGTCAAGTTGTTGTAAACTGAGGCTCCGCAACAACTTTCCTCACTCCAAGG
>JAQBZS010000567.1 GCA_027622115.1 Planctomycetota bacterium
GTTTCAACGGAACCGTTGGTTTGGATCTCAGCGGTTCGCAGGACATCACGGATCCAGCCGGGAGTGCGTTGCCGAGTAGTGAACCGACAACCGACGAGACGTACGTTGTAGATAATGACGAACCGGGGCTCACGTCGTTCGTACGTCGGACGCCAGGCACGTCGCGGACGAATGCGGACTCACTGGTGTTTCGCGTGACGTTCGACGAAGCGGTCACCAAAGTCGGAACGAACGACTTTGCCCTGAATGGCTCAAGCACCGCGACTGTTACGGATGTCACACCGGTTGCCGTCGGGGTTTACGATGTCACGATTCAGGGTGGTGACCTGGCGAGTTTCAACGGAACAGTCGGTTTGGATCTGAGCGGCTCTCAGGACATCACGGACCTCACGGGAAATGTGCTGCCGAATGGAGAACCGGGGACCGACGAGACGTACGTGGTCGATAACGTTACCCCGGCGCTCACGTCATTTGTGCGGCAGACTCCGAGCGTTTCGCCCACGAACGCTGATGTATTGGTCTTCCGCGCGACGTTCGACGGAGGTGTTACCAATGTCGACGCAGCCGACTTTGCCGTGAATGGGACGACATCCGCCACGGTTTCGAATGTCACTTCGGTTTCGGCGAGCGTTTATGACGTTACGGTTTCCGGCGGAGACTTGGTGAACTTCAACGGCGTCGTCGGGTTGGACTTGGCGTCCGGTCAGAACATTACGGATCTCGCCGGAAATGCGTTGCCAAGCGGCGAACCCGCGATCGACGAGACTTTCGTTGTCGACAACACTCGTTTGCTGGTCTCCGCCGGGACCGGGCAGGTGATTACAAACCCACTGCCGTCGATTGAGTGGGATGCGGTGAATGGGGCCACAGGTTACGGGTATTGGCTCACGGATCGTACGCGGCGGATTTCCGGGTTGTATCGCAAGTTCGGCTATCACCCCGTGACGCAGTTTGTGCCTCCACGCGGATTGCTGCCCGGCGAGTATCGGTTCGAGGTTCGCGCGCAGCGGCCCACTCCCGGAACTTGGACCGTCATCAATTTCACAATTGCCGAAAGCGCGAACCCGACGATTACGTCGCTGGTGGCTGATACCGCGTTCCCCACGATTGCCTGGACGCCGGTGGCCGGCGCCGCAACTTATGACCTGACGATTACGGACGCGAACGGCAACCTCGTGGAAACGCAGAGCGGATTGAATCGGCCCGACTACATTCGCACGTTTGCTCCGGGGACGTATCGAGTTTCGGTTCAAGCGAAGGATGCCGACGGCAGCAATGTGGGTGTGCTTAGCCCGGTCCATGAGTTCAACGTGGTCTCGACCGTTCCGGCGACGAATGCGATTGAGGATGAAATCGAGGATGCCACTCCGCTGTTCGATTGGGATTCGATTCCCGACGCGGCGTTCTACGAGATCTGGGTCGACAACCGCACTACAGGCGCCAGGAAGGCGGTTTGGGACAACCAGATCTATGAATCACAACTGGATTGGAGACGGCCGCTGGACGACCACTTGTTTCAGTGGCAAGTCAAGGTCACGGGCTGGAACGGGCAGCGAAGTTCATGGACCCCGGTGAAACGATTCACGGTCAACGTGCCCTCTCCCGACAAGCCTGTCATCATCGCGCCCGCAGCAAGCAGTAGCACGACGGATACGACCCCCACGATCGACTGGTCCGACGTTAACCACGCCAGCGTGTACGACTTGTGGATGAACAACCGGACGACCGGCCAGAGCCAGATTGTCCGTCAGTCCGACCTGACCCAATCGGAATACACTCCGGCGAACCCGCTACCGTTGGGGGAGTATTCGATCGAAGTCCGCGCTGCGAATGAACAACGATCCGCTTATGGGGCCAATATCAGCGGGTGGAGCCAACTCGTGACTTTCACGATTGTCGCCGCAGCTCAGGCGAGTTCCGCAGCCGCTCAGTCGCAGTCTGCCTCCTCGCGGCAAGCCGCATCTCATGCAATCTATGCGACACCGCAACTGCCAATCATCGTCGCGGCCGAGGTGCCTCGACTCGAATTCGGAGTCGTTCGCGACGCGTTGAACGCGAGAAGTTCGCGATATCCAATCGACGTTGATCCTGACCGCCACCTTGTTATGTCCCGTGAACCCGAGATTACGGACTCGACTTCGACGACCAATCAGCTCGATCAATTGTGGGCGACTCTGGTGGAAAAACATCGGCTCGACGCTTCGGGACGTGACTGGCTTTGGTCACTCGACGACGAGACCGCTTTCCGCCCGCTGCTTTAGTTTCGAGTTGCTTGCGGATTTGGGTCAGTCGTGGATCGCTCCGCATTGCCGTTGGATTCGTGGTCGTCCTGAATTCGTGGGGAAACCTGAATCCTTCACTGTTCGCGGAGCGAACGACGACTTTCTGCCCGCTCGTCAGACACGAATTGACGCTCGTTCGAGGCACCCGGTAAGATATCAACATCCGTTGATGGAACTCCCGCCTCGTTGCACGCGGTTGAATTTGATCGAAACCGTGCAACTTCACCCGCCTCCCGATCCCGCCAATATTATGCACCCACTTCGCCCTGTCAGCCTGCGTGCCCGGCTCGTGTTGTCGATTACGCTGAGTCTTTGCATCGTGTCGACTTCAATCGCCGCAGATCCGCTGCATGTGAAAATCAACACCGCGATCGATGCCTCGTCCGTGGGACCGCGCGGGGGCTTGGCCGATGACCTGGCGTTCTTGCGGCGAATCCATCTCGACCTAACGGGACGTTTGCCGAGTTCCCAGGAAGCTCGGGCTTTTCTCGCCGACAAGACCGCGGACAAGCGGACGAAGTTGGTCGACCGATTGCTGGTCGGCCATGAATTCTCGCGTCACATGGCGGTGGTGCTCGATGTGATGTTGATGGAACGCCGGGGCGGCAAGCACGTAAAGCCGGACGAGTTGCGAGCGTGGCTCCGCAAACAAATCGAAACCAATCGACCTTACAACGAATTGGCCGCCGCGTTTCTTTCAGCCGACGGGACGCCCGAAAAGGAACGGGAAAGCGTGGCGTTCTATTTGGAGCGCGACGTTGAACCAAACCTGGTGACTCGCGAAGTGGGGCGGATGTTCTTCGGCATGGATCTGCAATGTGCCCAGTGCCACAACCATCCGCTGATCGATGACTACCATCAAGCCGACTATTTCGGCCTCTTCGCGTTTGTGAGTCGCACGTCGGTGTATCGGCCGGATGCGAAAAAGCCCGCGCTGCTGCAAGAGCGGGCGGAAGGTTCTCCGACATTCAAATCCGTCTTTACGGCTCGCCAAGCCATCACCGATCCGCGACTGCCCGGTTCAGCCGAAATCGCGGAACCGGTCTTTTTGCCCGGCCAAGACTACAAGGCGGTGCCGGCTAAGACCGTTCGCGGCATTCCCGCATTCAGCCGACGCGACAAACTCGGCGAACTGGTGCGAACCACGCGGAATGATTTCTTCGAACGCAACATCACCAATCGTCTGTGGGCTCTGATGCTGGGTCGTGGATTGGTTCATCCCGTGGACCAGCATCACTCCGAGAATCCCGCAGCCCATCCCGCGCTCATGAATTTGTTGTGTGATGAGTTCGTGGCTTCCAAGTACGACATCAAGAGCTTCCTTCGCGAGATCGCACTGACCGACGTCTATCAACGTTCGCATCGCTTGCCTGCGGACCTGTCGGCATCGGTTGCTGTTGCGAAGCAAGCCATTCCGGAATTCAAAGCCAAAATCGAAGCCAGCGAAAAGTTGGTCGCCGCCAAGGAACAGGCCATCGAGTTGCAATTGAAACAACTTGATGCCGCTTTGGCTGCGGCCACTCCCGTTCGAGCCGCCTACGAAAAGGTTCTAAAGACGGCTCGCGACGCCGCGACCAAACGCGCCGCAGCTCAAGTCGCTCGCGATGCCAAACAGGCTGCTTTGAGCGCCAAACAGCCGATCGCCGACTCTGTCCGCTCGGCGGTCGATGCGCTCATGGCCGCTGCGGTCGCTTTGAAGGGCGACAAGGATTTGACCGCGACTGCCGCCAAGTTGGACGCCAAAGCCAAAAAGTTCGAAGCGGAAGCCGCCAAACTGAAGACGGAATTGGCGACCGCCACCAAAGCGGCGACCGACGCAGAAACCGCGCTGACCGAAGCCAACAAACCGGTGATCGCGGAACAAGCGAAGGTTGCTCCGGTCGAACAAAACATTCGCGACCAGCGGGCTCGGATGGTGAACTTGAGGCGTGAATTGATCGAGCAGCGTTCACTGGCGACGCACTTCGATCGACGCGTCAAATTCCTTGAGGGCGTTGTCGCTTTGGATGCGGCCGAGCATGAGATCGCGAGATTGAACAGCTTGATTCAACAACATCAAGCGGCGATTCCGCAGGCCGAGTTAGACATTGCTGCGGCCACGAAACAATTGACCGCGATGAAGCCGATCGTCGATGCCGCGAAGGCCGCGCTTGCAACCGCGACCGCCGAATTCAACACGGCCGTGCAAGCCCGTGCGACACCGCAACAGGGAGCCACGTTGATCGGCGAATCACTCGCCAAAGCCAACGAAACACTCGCCAAGTTGCCCAACGATGCCGACCTCAAAGCAGTCGTCGCACAACTCGGCACGGTGCAACAAAGGGTTGCCGCCACCGTGGCGGAGGCCGACAAGGCCGTCAAAACTCACGAGGCCGACGTGGCGTCGAAACAGTCGGCTATGTCCGGCGTGACTTTGCAGGTTCAACAATTTGAAAAGACACTCGCTGAACGTCGGCAACAACTCGCGAAGATCGGCCAGGATGTTGTCGCTGCGAAGCAGAAGATCGGTGAACAGCAATCCGCGATCAGCGAGTCTTCCGATTCCGTCGTTCAACAGGCCGCGAATCAATTCAACATCGCCGTTCTGGAACCGCTGACGCCCGATCAAATCGCGTGGAGCGTGTTGCGGGCGAGTGGCCAGTACGACAACCAACTTGCCGCCAGTCGAGCCGAGATCAACAAGAAGACGCCGCTCAAGCCGGAAGACATGCAGGACGCGGCGAAAGTGGCTGCGCGAGACGTTGCAGTCGACGAAAACGCTTACGCCAAGTTGAACGGCATCGTCGCCAAATTCGTCGGACTCTTCTCAGGCGAAACAGGTCAACCCCAGGACGCATTCTTCGCCACGGCCGAGCAAGCCCTCTTCTTCGCCAATGGCGGTGAAGTCAGTTCCTGGCTGGCTCCGTCCGGCGAGAACTTGACCGGACGGTTGCTGAAGTTGGAGGATCCCAAAGCTCTGACCGAAGAACTTTATGTCTCCGTGTTGACGCGGTTGCCGACCGAGGAAGAAACTCGCGACGTTGCCGATTATTTGGATCAGCGAAAGGCCGACCGTAAGGCCGCTGTCACGGAATTGGCCTGGGCACTGCTGACCTCGGCGGAATTTCGTTTTCATCATTAGACTATTCGCCACTTCTGTAGGCCGGAACAAGCTTCGCGCAGTTCCGGCATTTGGTCT
>JAQBZS010000568.1 GCA_027622115.1 Planctomycetota bacterium
GATTGGTACAGCCGGAACCGGAACCACTGGTGACGGTAACGGGGAGGACGGGATCGATTTGCGCGGCTCGTCGGCGATCATCGGTGGTACCGGTGCCAATAACGGCAACGTGATTACCAATAACGGCAACGAGGGAATCAACATTCAGGGAAGCGGAGTCACCGCGCACCTGATTCAGGGCAATATCATCGGTCTCGACCCGGACGGATCGACGGGTGTCGGGAACGTCGATGTGGGGATCGCCATCATCTCCGGGAGTGGGAATACAATCGGCGGCACCACCGCAGCAGCCCGAAACATCATCTCGAACAACTTCGAGGGGATCGAAATCAACACGAACAACAACGTTGTTCAGGGCAACTACATCGGCACTGATATCACCGGCCTGCTGAACCGTGGAAACCGCTCGGATGACGGTGTGGAGATCCAGAGCAGCGCAACTGGAAACCTGATCGGCGGGACCGCCACCGGGGCGGGGAACCTTATCACGTGCAACGCCGGTGATGGTGTCTACATCGCGAGTGGCACGGGAAACTCCGTCCTTGGCAACCGGATTCACTCGAACACAGGCCTTGGCATCGATCTTGGTGCCAACGGTGTGACGGCTAATGACAACGGCGACCCGGACTCTGGAGCGAATAACCTGCAGAATTTTCCGGTACTCAACGCCGTCATCACCAACGGCACGAACTCGGTGACGGTTGGCGGTTCGCTCAACAGCACCGCCAGCACGCGTTACCTGCTGCAGTTTTTCGCCAGCGCGACGGCCGATGGCACGGGCTACGGCGAGGCGGAACGGTATCTGGGGTCGGCGCTGGTCAGAACGGATGCATCCGGAAATGTCACGTTCAGCGAAACGGTGTCGGCGGCGGTAACGGCGGGCGAGTTTGTCACGGTGACAGCCACCAAGATTGACAACGCCTTGGCGATCGACGTGAACGACGCGACGGCCTATGGCGACACGTCCGAACTCGCCGCCAACGCCGTCGCCGAAACGTCGTCGATTACTCCCAACGGTTCCGCCCTGTCGGGGCACACGGCCGTTTCGGGGTCCACCAGCCTGACATGGTCCCATCTCGTGGAAGCGGGTAGCGACCGGGTTCTGATCGTGGGCATCTCGATCGAGGACTCGGCCGGCACGACAACCGGCGTCACGTTTCACGGCTAGGCAATGACGCTGATCGGACGCCGCGTGGGGAATCACACCGTTGAACTGTGGCAGCTTGTCGCGCCCACGGTGGGCAAAGCCGAAATCGTGGCCACCTTCTCCGGCACGGTGCAGGCGGTGGGCGGGTCGGCGTCGTTCAACGGCGTGGACCAGTCGATCCCGACCGGTTCGTTCCAGTCCACCGGCGGCACGGGCACGAAGGCGTCGCTGAACGTGACCAGCGCGGCTGGCGAACTGGTCATTGACGCGCTGTTCGCCAATGACGGCCCGGACGCGTCCGTCGGAGCGGACCAGGCATCACAATGGAACGACGCCACGGGCAGCGGCAACGGAACGGTGACCGGCGCGGGCAGCATCGAGGCGGGCGGGGCGAGTGTGCCGATGACGTGGTCGTTCAGTTCGTCAAAGGAGTGGGAACTGGCGGCGGTTTCGCTGAAACCGGTTTCGACCAACACCGCGCCGGTGATCGGGCTGCCCGGATCGGCGGTGAACTTCACCGAAAACGACGGGGCGACCGTGATTGACGCGGCCGCCACCGTGATCGACGCGGACGGCGGCGATCTTGAAACCGGTACGCTCACGGTGGACTTCTCCGCCGGCGGCACGGCCAACGACCGGCTGGCGATCCGCAACGAGGGAACCGGAGCCGGACGGATTGGTGTGAGCGGTTCGAATGTCTCTTACGAAGGCACCACGATCGGGACGTTTACGGACGGGACGAATGGTTCGACTCCGCTCGTCATCACGTTCAACGCGAACTCGACGCCGACGGCCGCTCAGGCACTGATGCGGAATATCACGTTCGAGAATGTCTCCGAAGCCCCGTCGGAACTGGCGAGAACCGTTCGTTTCGTCATCACAGACGGCGACGGTGGTACGAGCAACGCTGGCACGCAGACGGTCAATCTCACGGCCGTCAACGACGCGCCGACGGCCAACATCGTCGCTTCCGCCTTTGATGTCCGTGAAGACGATGAATATCGATTGTTCGGCGGATTCAGCGTTTCCGATGTGGACGCTGGGGGTGCGGACATTGAATTCACACTCAGCGTTGGTCAGGGAATCATTAGACTAATACCACCGGACTGACGCTGACCGGCGGCGCCAACGGTTCAGCCACGATGACGTTCACGGGCAGCATCAGCGATATCAACACCGCACTTGGAACGGTCACCTACAAGCCTGATGCAAACTTCAATGGAACGGATGCGATCACGTTAGCGGTCAACGACCAAGGCAATACCGGCAGCGGTGGTGCGTTATCCGATTCTGACAGCGCCAATATTACTGTCACCGCCGTCAACGACGCGCCGACGATCAGTGCGATCGGGGATCAGACGATCGCCGAAGACGGCACGACCGGGGCTCTGGCGTTCTCGGTGAGCGATGTCGAAACGGCCGCCGGATCACTGACGGTCACAGCATCGAGCAGCAACACGACGATCATCCCCAACGGCAACCTGACGCTGGTCGATCTGGGCAGCGGCAACTGGACCATCGAGGCATCTCCGGCTCTGAATCAGAACGGCGGCCCGGTGACGGTCACGGTGGATGACGGCACGACGACGACCGACGAGACGTTCGACGTCACGGTCACGGCGGTCAACGACGCTTCGCAGGCGATGAACTTGAGTGCCGCCGAAAGCTACACCGAAGACACAGCTCTGAATCTGATCGACATCGTTGCCAGCGATGTCGATAGCGCGAGCGTGACGGCGACGTTGATGTTGTCGAACGTCGCGGCCGGGAGTCTCAACACGGGAACTTCGGGCGTGGTGACTTCGACGTACAACGCAGGTACCGGGGTCTGGTCCGCGAGCGGTGCGATTGCCGACGTCAACATGTTGCTGGCCGGTCTGACATTCACTCCTACTCTGAACTTCAACAGCAACTTCACGATCGCGACCAGCGTCAGCGACGGCAGCCTGTCCGTCACCGGCAGCAAGTCGATGACTGGCACGGCGGTCAACGACGCTCCAGTCATCACCAGTAACGGCGGTGGTGCCAACGCGGCGATCAATATCGCCGAAAACACAGCGGCCGTGACTACGGTCACGTCGAGCGATATTGATCGAGGAACGCCGGTCTACAGTATCAGCGGCGGCGCGGATGCCGCGAAGTTTGCCATCAACTCCAGCAGCGGAGTGCTGACCTTCATCTCCGCACCCGACTACGAAACCCCAACGGACATCGGCGCGGACAACGTCTACGATGTGACGGTGCAAGTTTCCGACGGCTCGCTGACTGACACGCAAGCCATCGCGGTGACGATCACGCCGGTGAATGATAACTCGCCGGTGATCACCAGCGACGGCGGTGGAGCGACCGCTTCCTTCAACGTGGCGGAGAATTCGACCGCAGTCACGACGGTCACTGCGACGGACGCCGACCTGCCGGCGCAAGCACTGACATACTCAATCAGCGGCGGACCGGATGCCGCTCAGTTCGTCGTTAACAACAGCACCGGTGTCTTGAGCTTCGTCCTGGCACGCGATTTCGAAACGCCTGCGGATGCTGACTTCAACAACGTCTATGTTGTAACCATCACCGTCGATGATGGTCTGACCGGCACCGTGATGCAGACGCTGTCCGTCACGATCACCGACGTCAATGAATTTCCCGTCTCGGCGATTGGCGATAGCGACCGCACGACAGACGCAGTGGCGGAGAATCAACCAGCCGGTACGGTCGTCGGCGTGACATCGTTCGCCAGCGATTCCGACGGCACGGATTCCGTCAGTTACTCATTGGATGACAACGCGAGCGGCCTGTTCGCAATTCATGCGACGACGGGCGTCGTCACCACCACCGCAACGCTGGATGCCGAGACCTCGCTCAGTTACTCGATCACAGTTCGCGCGACGAGCACCGACATCAGCTTTTCGACACGCAGTTTCACGATTGCCGTGAACGACATCGACGAGTTCGACGTGACGCCGCCTTTGGATACCGATGCCGCGCCGAACTCAGTAGACGAGACCGCGGCCAACGGCACGGTAGTCCGTATCACGGGACAATCGAATGACGCAGATGCCACGACGAATTCGGTTAGCTACTCGCTGACCGACAACGCTGGCGGCCGCTTTGCCATCCACGCCACGACAGGAGTCGTCACAGTCGCCGACGGCTCGCCGCTGAACCGAGAAGCGTCCGCGAGTCACGACATTACGATTCGCGCAGACATCCCGCTCGGCGCCAGAATCCTGGCCGTCGCGGACGCGTTCGATTCGATGACCAACGACAGCATCTATCGCAAAGCCTTATCCACTGCCGAGGCCTGCCAAGAACTACGCAGCAGAGCCGGCTCACAATTCGACCCGGACTTGGTCGAGCGACTCTTGACCGTCGTCGCGCGTCAACAAGCCGTGCCCTGCGAAGTCACCACCGTCTCAAAAGAAACAGCGATCTACATCGGCTCGCAAATGGAACGGCTGGCCGTCGCGCTCGACGATCAGGACATGCAGGGCCTGAAGGTTCTGGCCGATCGACTCAAGGAAACAGCGTCCAGAAACGGAGTCGAGACAATCTCGCAAAAGGCGAACGAACTGGAGCAAGCTGTCAGCGGCGACGCCGAACTGATGGACGTTCTGGAGTCCGCCTACGAGCTAGTCGAACTATGCCGCTCGACTCAAAGAGCATACATCGATTCGTCCGCTCGTCCGTGCGAGTTGACGGCAACGCCGTGAGCCGAAGGTCTTTTGCCATCAATCATCATCGCTGATCGAATTCGCAAACTGCATCGCGCGGAGAGCATTGAGTCGATCACACTCAAGCGCGAGACCCATTCCGCCGTCGCCGCAAAGTGCGCGTTGGGCCAGACTAGGGCAGTTTCAGAATTGATCTTCAGTGAGCTGTTGGCGCTCGCCTCGAGTCTCACGCACCCGAGGCTAGCACCGACGGCTCACGATACTGCAAGCCAACTTTGAAACTGCTCTAGCGTCCGCAGATTGACATTCACCGAGCGGTAGTGCGTGGTGACCGAAACAGATCAGCAACCCGGTGATCACGGCTCGGACGATTGTCCGCTGAGTGGCTGGTTTGTACTGTAGAAGAACAAGGAATTGTTCTAGTCGCATCAGCGACGGAGATTCGACGTAAGTCTTTGCTGGACAACGCCTACTAAGTTTTGGCCGGACGCCTCCGTGACCACCCCGGACGCCTCCGTGACCGCCCCGGACGCCTCCGTGACCGCCCCGGACGCCTCCATGACCACCAAGGACGCCTCCGTGACCACCCCGGACGCCTCCGTGACAACCCCGGACGCCTCCGTGACCACCCCGGACGC
>JAQBZS010000569.1 GCA_027622115.1 Planctomycetota bacterium
TGCCGCCGGCAACATCTTCCGCCCCGAGCAAGCCGATCACCCGGACCAAAGCCGATGGTTCAGCGGTGTCTACTCGACCTACAAAGGCGTGCAGAATCAGACCATCGACTTTTACTGGCTGTGGCTCAAAGAGGACGAAGATCATGTCGCGCAAATCGACGGGAATCGCCACACGATCGGTGCTCGCTGGGAAGGCAAGCAGCCCGTGAAAGAGTGTTGCGAGGTGGTGGGCACTTGGCTGTGGGAACTCGAAGGTGCCTATCAGTTCGGCGATGAGACCTTCCGCGGCGGTGTCAATGCAGACATTCAAGCCGGCTTCGTGAGCGGCGTGATGGGTTACACCTTCAACAATGTCCCCTGGACTCCCACCATCAAGAGCGTCGTCTGGTACGGTTCGGGTGACGACAATCCGGGCGATGGAACCAACAACACGGTTAACACGCTGTTTCCACTCGGCCACGCCTACTGGGGCATCGCCGACAACCTTAACGGCCAGAACTTGCTCGACTACAGCATCCAGACCGCGCTGAAGCCGGCCAAAAAGCTGTCACTCGCCGGTCAACTGCACTGGTTTTTCAAAGCCGAAGCAACCGACCCGATTTTCAATGTTGCCGGAGCACCGTTCCCCAACCCAGCCGCTCCCGGTACGGGTTCCAAGAACATCGGTTCCGAGTTGGATCTGATCGCGACTTACCAGGCGAACAAGAATCTGCAACTTCAAGCGGGCTACTCTTGGTTCTGGTACGGCAATGCAGTCACGCAGGACGTAATCAGCCGGGGTGACGCCAGCCAGTTCTACTTCATGGCCACGCTCGACTTCTAAACTTCAGTGCACCGTGGATTGCGGGCAATCAATTCGCCGGAAAAATCACGCTGTGCCGAGCGGCTACTTGAAAACTCAATCTGGACGAAGCGCTCGTTGGACCGCGAGTTGCCAGCGACGCACGGCTCAAGTGCGTGTCACGGTCAAGTCTTCAGGTCGGGACAATCCGCAAAGTTCGCAGGGTCGTCATTTCACGGCAAGTCTTCCGTGAACCAGCCCCGGCTCATGTGCCGAAGCGCGCGTCATGTGATTTCGCGAGCTAGTTTTGTCCGACCGACTGTTGCAAAACGTCAACATCACCTCGGGCGCTGGGAGCTGCCGAATGTCCACATCCGTGCGTCGCGTCATGAACCCCGTGTCGACTCTGTCGATGACATCCACCGTCGATCGCGCTTTACATGTTCTGGTCGCCGACCGTGTCGATAGTGTCTACATCACGGACGACACGGGCTGCCTCGTTGGCATCCTGCCCGACTACGAAATCTTGAAATCGGTACTGGCGGGGACTCATACGACTCAGATCGTGGGTGAAATCGTCACTCGTCACATCCAAACGATACCGCCCGACACACCCGTGTATCAGATTGCAGCCAGGTTGCGTGAATGGCGCACGCAATCGCTCGCCGTTGTCGAAGACGGACGCATTCTGGGACGAGTGACTCGCAGTGAAGTCTTGGAATCACTGACGCACGGCCAAACCGATCAGACGATTCGCTGCGACATCGACGAAGACGAGGACGAAGAGCCGGTTCTCCGTTCGGCACTTGCCGGACCGCGATTCGCCCGCCTTCGCAACCAGCAACCGCAACGAACCGTTGAATTGGGCTGAATCGCCGAATTTGTGATTCCGGCCACCTTGACGATTGCATGCACGGGAATTTCCAATGGTCGAAACGCCCACGACCAATCTCGCGAGTTCCGCATGTTTCCCATTCACGGCCATGACGTTCGAACGTGTGAAGGTGTGACTCGCCGCGAGTGGTTGCGACTTGGCGGCGTGAGTTCGTTGGGACTCGGGCTGAACCATTTGCTGGCCGCCCAAACGGCGGGTCGAGAATCCAAGCTGGCTCACGAATCACACGCCGCGTCGTTCGGTCGCGCGAAATCCTGCATCGTGCTGTTCATGTTCGGCGCACCCGCGCATCAGGACTGTTGGGACATGAAGCCCGACGCACCCGCTGAAATCCGCGGCGAATTCCAGCCCGTCCCGTCGACCGTGCCGGGAATCAGCATCAGCGAACATCTCCCGCAACTCGCGCGGATGACCGATCGTGTGGCACAAATCCGATCGGTCACGCATCCGGACAACACGCACACCGTCGCGATGCATTACATGCTCAGCGGAGTCCGACACGCTCGCCCAACGACCAATCCGCAAAACGCGGTCGACGATTTCCCGTGCTTCGGCGCGGTGCTGAATCATGTGGAGCGTTCGGCATCGCGGCGCACGGCGTTGCCTCCCGGTGTCAGCCTGAACTCGCCCGCCAATCAAGTGTCGGCGAATAACCACATCTTTCCCGGCTTCTTCGCGGGATTCCTGGGCGCGGATGCCGATCCGTTGTTCATTTCGCAGCATGCTAACGACGCCAAGTTTGCACCGTTTCCGCCCGTCGACCGTCCGGGCCGATTGCTCGACCGCCAGCGACTCTTGACGCAATTCGATCGTCACGCCCGCATGGCGGACCGCTCGCGAGTCGTCTCGGATTTGGACGGGCACTACGCGCGGGCCTTGAGTTTGTTGACGGCACCCGAGACACGCCGAGCCTTCGATCTTGACCGGGAATCACCGGCACTCCGAGACCGCTATGGTCGCACGCCGTTCGGCCAAGGCTGCTTATTGGCAAGACGTTTGATTGAAGCCGACGTGAAGTTGGTCACCGTGAATTGGGAACGCGACGACGCGTATTGGGACACGCACGCGGACAACTTCAACAAGCATCGCAAATCGCTGATGCCGAATCTCGATCGCGGCTTCTCGGCGTTGCTCGAGGATTTGGAACGTCGCGGCACGTTGGATGAAACGCTGATCGTGTGGCTGGCCGAGTTTGGTCGGACCCCGAAGATCAACAGCAAGGCAGGCCGAGATCATTGGGCGGCCTGCAATACGGTGTTGCTCGCGGGAGCCGGCATTCCGGGCGGGCAGGTCTTCGGCGCGTCCGACAAACACGCGGCCTACCCGGATCGCGACCCCGTTCGCCCGGAAGATCTCGCCGCCACGATCTATCACATGTTGGGAGTTGACGGTCGCACGCTCTTGAGAACGCCCGATGGCCGACCGGTGCCGTTGACCATCGGGAATCCAGTTTTTGGGATTCTCTAACTTAACCCGGACAAGCCGGAACCCAAAGGAGGGAACTCGGGCAATTGATCGGACTGATCTGTCCGATCCGACTGATCCGTCAAATATCCTGACCATCGTGCGCAGGATTTCACTGATAAGAATCTTAGTCGTTCGAACGCATCGGTCAGGTCCGCATTCGCGGCACACGATTCGACATCTCGGTGGCCAAGCATTTCGCCGTTTAGTCCGTTTTTGCTTGATCTACGTGCGCAAGCGATCCATACTGCCGGTTAGCGTCTTTGTATGTTAGTCCTGAGTGCAACGGGCGCTTCGCACGGCAACAGAATGATCGTTAACCCCGTGGAAATACGATGAGTCACTGTCCATATTATTCAGCACTGTTCGGCCAGCAGGGAGCCACTGCGGAGGATCAGGGCTATCAAGGTTCGCGGTATTCCGAAATTAAAAAAGCCCTGTTTGTGGTCCGGGAACCTTATCCCGAAATCTGGGGTGCCGAGGGCAACAATCCGCTGCCCGTTTATAAGGCGACTTTCGGCCACGCATTTCGCGGTTTTCTTCCCGGAGGAAAACCCGACCAATTGCTTGCCGCGGCCACACGCACAGTCGACACCCGTGGTGATCTGCGCTGGGGTGAGGATCGAAACGGGTTCCGTCGAATCGTGCATCCCAACGGCATCTGCCTTTTTGGAATGTGGGAGATCGATCAGGACAACCCGTATTCGGGCTACTTCAAGAACGGCAGCCGCGGCCTGATCATCTCCAGGTTTTCGACGAACGATGGAGCGCTACGCGGCAAGAAAAAGTCTTTCAGTCTCGTGGGGAAGGTTTTCCCAACAACGGACGAAAACCACGCGGACTTGCTCAAGCCGGCGAACTTTTTCACACAACAAGATCTTGGCAACGAAAGCACGCGCTACATCAACGACGCCAAGATGCGAAATTCACCGAACGTGACGGCCCTACGTCGATTCTTGGTCGGGACCTTGATTCTGGCTCGACTTGGCCGGGTTTTTGGAAAAGTGGACAAGGAAGCAGACATTCGGCAAGTCCATGAAGTCGCGGAACTCGGAAAGCCAGAAGGTGACGCGACGAACGCGCCCGAATTCATGCAATTGCAGATGTCACCTGGTCAGCCTCGCGTCGAAGGCGAAAAGCTCGATTTTCGCGACGAAATCTACTCCATGATCTTCGACCGTGGAGACCCGACGCCCAAGCGCACGCTGAGCTTCGACATCTTGGTGGCCAATGAAGGTCGAACGAAACGATTCACCTCAGCTTACAAGCGGCTCACCGTTGACCAATGGGAAACGATCGGCCGAATCACGTTCAACACGGCCGTCGCTTCTTACAATGGCGACCACGTGCTCCACTTTCCTCACCCGCAGTGGCGAAATGACCGCAACGATCCCGCCTCGTTCGTCCGGGTCGGCGGGAAACGCGTGGTCTAACCTGGGTCGGTGAAACCGCGTCCAAGAAAGCTGATTAGTGGCGACTGAGTCTGTCATAGTGATTTCGGAAAATGACTCTTTCGACGCGTTTTCCAAGTTGACTTGACCAATGGCTGAGTTTACCTTCACCCGCCTTGGCCGTCCGCGTGTTTTACCTCCTGAGAGTGCAACGGACGGTGTCTGTGCCTATTAGCCTTGTCGTGTTTATGCGAGGAAACGAGACTCATGTCCCTCTTCTCATTCTTCTCTCGCGAATCCGACTACAACGCAGAATTGGTGACCGGCCCGCTCACGGTGGATCGCTTTATCAGTAGGCAGGATACACCGGGCAACGTGGGCGTTTGCCTTTCAGGTGGCGGCACGCGGGCCTGCATGTCGGGCATGGGTCAGTTGCGGGCATTACAACATTTGCAAGTCAACGGTCGCAGCCTGCTCAGCCAGACGAAAGCGCTCTCAACTGTTTCCGGCGGTTCGTGGGCCGGTGTTCCTTGGACGTTCTTGCAGGGCACAACCACCGACGAAGATTTCTTGAATCGTTATGTCGAGCCCGGAGATCTCGTCCCCAGCAATGGTCCGGTGGGTGCCGCGCTCGACTCGTTGCCGCCCGGCAATCTAGGAAATAGCATCGCATCGGAACTGTTTTCGACTCCCGCACTGGCAGTCGCCGCGCTGATTTACGCGAAAATCCTACGTGTGCCTGAGGACATTTTGTGGCAGACGCTGATCGGGCTGCATTTACTCAAGCCTTATGGACTCTATTCGCCGGGCAAGAAGCACTATTCGACGAGCAGTTTCACACAAGACATGGCATCCCTGCAGGGCGTGATTAAGGCGAACCCCAGCCTTGAGGATCACAGCTTCCATCTGGTGGC